>JASHOW010000040.1 GCA_030038445.1 Nitrosopumilaceae archaeon | reverse complement strand
AACTCTAAGTTCTGAACTGCAAAACATGGAGTTGACAAAGTTGCTTGCAAGCTTGGACAAGGTTCCAGAAAGTACTAGAGGTGCTGTGAATTTTCATGGAGGAGGATATGATAATCATTCACTGTTCTGGACCAGCATGAAATCAAATGGTGGTGGAAAACCAGGTGGACACCTAGGCGATGCAATTAACACAACATTTGGCAACTTTGATAGCTTCAAAGAGAAATTCACAAAGGATACAATTGCTATTCAGGGAAGTGGTTGGGGCTGGTTAGCATATAATCCACAAACTAAGAAAACAGAATTTACGACAATGCCTAATCAGACAAGTCCTAGAACAAAGGGTCTGATTCCGTTATTGGGATTAGATGTTTGGGAACACGCATACTACCTAAAGTACCAAAATCGTAGAGCTGACTATGTTGGCGCATGGTGGAATGTCATAAACTGGGATGAAGTGGATCAGAGACTGTCAAAGGTAAAAGCATAAACCCTTTTTCTTCTTTTTATTGTGTGTACTATTTAGACATATCAGATTATTCTATAATGCAATAATATCTCAAAAGATACTATTCTATGACAAATAGATTGTCAGGATGAGATAATTTATTGAAATTATAGTGATGGTAATAAAAAACGAGTTTAAGCGTATTTCAGCTTAAAATCTTCTTTCGCCACGATGTTTTGGTAAACAATCACGACAATATACTGGTCTTCCTTCCTTTGGTTGGAAAGGTACCTGTGTTTCTTTCTTGCAGTCTGCACAAGTAGCAGGATGCATTTGTCTGTCTGATGACATGGTATTGTTGTTGTTAGTTGTTCAATAAGAACTATTGACATGAGCTGATTTGACAACAAGGTGGTAAATATCAAAGTCAAACCTAGTTCTTTGCACGTTTCTATTTTTCAGAATGCATTTATAGGCGGATAAGAAAATTTTTGCAAATGAGTGAAGAACAAGCTCAAGCTCTGATGCAACAACTGCAAGCACTTGAAGGATATCTGACAGATCTAGTGCAAAGGGAAGAATCTGTAATGAGACTTGTACAAGAGACAGTAAGCGCAATAGAGTCTATGAAAGCAATAGGGGGAGACACTGCACATGAAACCCTTGTACCTGTGGGTATGGGGGTATATGTAAAAGCCAAGATAGAGCCAAATCAAAAAATGATTGTCAATATAGGTGCAGGCACTTCAATTGAACAAGATAAGGATTCTGCAATTGTTTACATGGAATCTAGAATCAAAGAACTGGAAATTGTACTACAACAGTTAGCAGCACAGAGACAAGAAGTATCCATCAGGCTTGAACAAGGCCAACAGGAAATGAACAAACTTATACAATCAAGCCGCGGTTCTACGCAGTAAGGAAATCTATCATGTTTGATAAACTACGAAATGCATTCTCGTCAGCAGTAAAGAGCTTTGGAGAAAAAGAGATTAAGGAAAAAGATGTTGACGAGGTTTTATTCGAACTCGAGATAGCGCTGCTGGAATCTGATGTCGCTACCGAAGTAATAGATCTGATAAAATCTGATTTAAAAAAACAACTTATTGGTACAACTGTGCAAAAAGATACGATAGACGACTTTGTCAAACAAAGCCTCAGACAAAGTATCTCAAACATGTTTGATTCTACGGCAAAAATCGATATTCTGCATAACATAAAAAACAAGAAGGAAAAGGGAGAGCCTTACATCATTTCATTTATGGGAATAAACGGGACTGGAAAAACTACCACTATAGCAAAGTTTGCCAATCTTTTGCGTGAAAACAAGTTTTCTGCAGTAATTGCAGCAGCAGATACGTACAGGGCTGGAGCGATTGAGCAGATAAGCGAACATGGCAAGCGATTGAACATCAAAGTCATAGCACAAAACTATGGCTCTGATCCGGCCGCAGTTGCGCGTGATGCCGTACTGTATGCCAAATCTCACAAGGTTGACTGTGTACTCATAGATACGGCAGGAAGGATGCAGACAAGCAAGAATCTCATGGATCAGATATCGAAGATCAACAAAGTAGTAAACCCTGACCTGAAATTGTTCGTAGGTGATTCACTGGCAGGAAATGACACAGTTAGTCAAGCAAGGGAATTTCACAATTACACTAAATTTGATGGCGCAATTCTTACCAAAAGTGACGCAGATGCACGCGGCGGGGCAGCTATATCAATAGTAAAGGTAACATCAAGTCCAATTCTCTATTTGGGAGTGGGACAAGAATATAAGGATTTGAAACCGTTTGACAAAGATTCATTTTTGGAATTGTTATTTGGACCGCTAAAATCTTTACCTGAAATACAAATACCAAAGGAATCATCTCCAAAACAGGTAGAATACAGCGAGGTTACCATTGAAAAACAGACAAGAGAAGAAAAACAAGGGGCCAAAGTTGAACTCAAAGACACAGCTTCAGAGATCATCGAAGCCAAATCTGTACTTGACTTTACAGAAAAAATCCTAGTTAGCAACGAAAAAGAAACCACAAAACAAGAACCGCCTGTAAGTCAAAAATCTGAACCAACAACGGTATCAACGCATGAGCTAAAACCTGAATCAAAAGTAGAACAAAAGCCGGAAATCAAAATCAAACAAGAAATAAAACAAGAAGCAAAATCCAAGCCAGCGCAAGAAATTGGCCAAGGCGGGGATCCATTTGCTGGAATATCAACTAAAGACATAGAAAAATACTCAGATTTGTATGATGTTGCTCCACCTGAAAGTGATGATGACGCAAGAAAACTTGCGGCAAAGATAAAACAATGGATCTCAAACGGAAGACCAAAACCAACAAATGATGAAGAAAAAGATGTTATTGAAGAGAAAACTGATGAAACAGATGTACCCAAAGATGATAAGCAAAAAAAGAAACGCTCTATGTTTGGCTGGATGAAGAAATGAAGCTAAAAACAAAAGATCTGCTAACACTAAACGAACTTGAAAAAGATGAACTAATGGAAATAATAGATAACGCGATAACGATGAAAAAGGATTTGAAGAAGAATGCCTCTAAACCTCTACTTGAAAATAAAACGCTTGCAATGATATTCCAAAAGCCATCTACAAGAACAAGAGTAAGCTTTGAGGTTGGAATGTTTCAATTAGGCGGTCATGCACTAAATCTATCCGTAGATGACTTGCAGCTAAAAAGAGGAGAAACCATTGAAGACACTGCAAAGACACTTTCACGATACGTAGATCTTATAATGGCTAGGGTTTATTCTCATGAGGAATTGGACTTGCTTGCAAAGAATTCTTCTGTTCCTGTGATAAATGGACTTTCTGATTCTTTTCATCCATGTCAAATACTTGCAGATCTTATGACGATCAAAGAAAAGAAGAAAAAATTAACGGGCCTCAAACTTGCATGGGTGGGAGATGGCAATAACGTGTGTAATTCAATGATCTATGGTTGTGCAAAAACCGGCATTGACATTAGTATAGCAACTCCAAAAGGATATGAGCCAAATCAGAATGTAGTAAAAGAATCTAGCAAATTAATAGATGTAAAATTATCAAACCGTCCGGAAACAGCTGTAAGTGAAGCAGATGTTGTGGTAACGGATACCTTTGTTTCTATACATCATCAAACAACTGACAGAACAAATGATTTTCTTCCGCGTTTTCAAGTAAATTCTTCTTTAATGAAAAAAGCAAATCAGTTAGCTATCTTTATGCATTGCCTGCCTGCTAAACGAGGTCAAGAAGTGACAAGCGAAGTACTTGATGGCCCGCAGTCGGTGATATGGGATGAAGCTGAAAACCGACTTCATGCTCAAAAGGCACTT
>JASHOW010000039.1 GCA_030038445.1 Nitrosopumilaceae archaeon | reverse complement strand
CCTGTTTCTTGGCCACTTCCTGCACTGTTGTTGCAATTTTCTCTCCAATCATTTTGCAGTTCATGTCTACTGGAATTCTGATATCCATTATTGCATCGCACTCTACGGCAGTTACATTGTGGCTCGTACCGCCTTTTATCTCGGTAAGAGCTGCTGTCAGCATCATACTCTTTGCTTTATTTTCTTGGTTTTTCTCCAGAGATTCTTTGATTGCATTAGTAAACACGTATGATTCCTCAATTGCATTTTTTGCAAGCCATGGAGCGCTGGCATGTGCACTGTCTCCAACATTTACCTTCAGGTTTATGGCAATCCTTCCCTTGTATGCAATTGTAATATTTCTTATGCTACTGGGCTCTCCAAAGATTGCATAGTCTATATCCATCTTCTGTTTAACCAGACTCTTGATTCCGGTTGCATTTCCTTCTTCATCTACCACTGCAGCAAAGACCACAGTTCCATTGTTATTCTGAAGTGAGGCAGCGGCAAGAAGCATTGCCATAAGAGGCGCCTTTGCGTCAGAGGCTCCCCTACCATATATGTGACCATCTTCATTTCTAACTTTGATCTTTCCTGGTACCGTATCCATATGACCACAAAGCAATATCTTTGGAGAACCCGATCCTTTTGTTGCAATAAGGTTACCTACTTCATCTATGCGAATATTCTCAAAACCTAAATCATCGCACTTGTCAGCAAGAAACTCTGCTAGCGCCTTTTCAGAAAGCGATGGTGTGTAAAGCCTTAGAGCCTTCTCTAGCATCTTTACTGAAAATCTTGGCGTAATGGTAATTGAAGAGTCCAATTCTTATTTTCTCGACTGTATGGCGTAATCTATCATCAAGGCTGGTATATCTACGCCAGTAACCCTCACGGTATTTTTGTATTCCGTTGTGTTGTTGACCTCATGCACCACGAGGCCATTTTCCTTGCTCTCCATTAGATCGATACCAACTATCTGACCCTGTACTGCATCTTTTGCTTTTATACAAATCTCTTCCATCTCTTTTGTCACCTTTAGCGGTTCGGCCTTTCCGCCCAGCGCCATGTTTGTCTTCCACTGACCATCTCCAGAATAGCGGTATATTGCAGCAACTACTGCATCACCTATCATGATTGCTCTAATATCGCGAGGAGGCCTGTTGACAAACTCCTCGAGATAGTATACTTGGTAGATTGGATACATTTTTTCACGTGTTTCCATTATTCCTTCTGCAGAATCACGGTCTTTTAGTAAAGCTATCATCCTACCCCAACTTCCTACAGTTGGCTTGAGTACCATTGGATATCCTTTCTTTTCTAAAAGACTGAGTGCTGCATCTTCAGAAAATGCAACTGCACTAAATGGGGTGGGCACTCCAGCTTTTACTAATAACATATGTGTGAAAAGCTTGTTTCCTGCAAATATGCTGGTATTTAGGCTGTTGATTACATTGACTCCTTTTCCTTCTAGAGCTGCAGTGGAGTGCAGACTACGATAATAGCTGACACATCGCTGTATGGCGGTATCGTATTCTTCTTTACTACCATCTAAATTAATGGATATGCTCTTACAATCAACCATCTTTGTATCGACGCCCTTTTTCTTTGCGGCGTCAAACAGAGCTTTTTCTTCCCACCTGATGGTATCGTAGAGTATCGATAGGCCTGAGCTCACTGGCCCCAGTCCTCACCAACAGTCTGTGCTGGTTTTAACTCAAATCCTGAGGATCCTTTTGCTAGCTCAAAACTTGCACCGCAGTCTGGGCAAGTCACAATCTCGCCTTCCATGGAGTCTTTTGGGGGGTTGATGTTTGCATCACATTCTAAACATTTCATGTTATTTACCTGTCTTAACCTTCACTTGGGTGTCATTAATTATCTTTCTTTCAAGCCTGTCATCAAGAGGTATCTCAAGAAGGTCGCCCATCCTTAGGTTTTTGAGCCCTGCTGCTACTTTCTTTGCATGTTCCTCGTCTTGATCAAGACCCAACAACGACATGAGGTATGCAGCACCGTTCTTGCCTGCAAGCTCGCCAAAAACAATCTTTCTTCTATTGCCTACGACCTTTGGCTCTATTGGCTCATAGGCTGCAGGGTTTCGAAGTATTGCTGCTAGGTGTGTTCCTGCCTTGTGTTTGTACGCCGTGGCACCAACAATTGGTTTTGAATCATATGGCACAATTCCTGTGTATTGCTCAATCAATCTTGAAAGATCCATCAGCATATCAAGTCTGAAATTATTTGGTGATTCGTAAAGATATGTTAGTGCCACTGCAGTCTCTGCCAGTGCAGGTATGCCAGTCCTCTCTCCAATACCATCAATAGTTGTATGAATCTGGTCTGCTCCAGCATCACACCCTGCAAGTGCATTAGCTAGTGCAAGACCAATGTCATTGTGGCAGTGCACATCAAGCGGAGTATTTACACTATCATGAACTGTCTTTACCAAATTATACATGCCTATTGGTCTCATTATTCCAACCGTATCTGGTATGCTGATTCTATCAACTCCAACGTCTGCTATCTCCTTGCAAATCTTGACAAGAAATTCTGGGTCGGCTCTACTTCCATCCTCCACTGTAAATCGCATTTTCAGTCCATGGGACTTTGCATATTCAGCTGTCTCTACTGCCCTTCTTAGTGCCTCTTCTCGTGTTATCCTCAATTTGTCTTTCATGTGAATCTCGGAAATTCCAAGATATGTTGCCATCCATGTTGCACCGCAATCCAACGCAACATCTACATCTTCCTTTAATGCACGCACATGAACAACAATGTCTGCTTTGAGTCCTTGCTTGATTATTGTCTTGGTAGCTTCCTTGTGATCTGGTGATACTACAGGTGAAATCTCAATCTGGTTGACACCAAAATAATCTAACATCCAAGCAATCTGGATTCTTTGTTTATTAGAAAATGTAACACCAGGATGCTGTTCTCCCTCCCTTAGAGTGCTATCTAGAATTTGTATCTTCTTTGGTTTTGGTCCCATTTCATTGTACTTGTATGCATAATAATTCGGATCATCCATTGCTAATTTAGTAGCAAAATTTTACAAATATAAACATATTCGTACAGATTTCGTCCATATTTAATCTCTTAACAACGATTTTCGCTAATGATTATAATGCAAAGCCGAATTCCGTTTTATGATACAGTTCTTAATATTATGACCGTATTTGTGTCAAAAACGCCAGGCACTTTACGTAGTGCATCTATGCATGCATTAATCTCTGTAATGTTTGGTGCCCTGATCACTGTTGCAATGTCGTACTGTCCGGTTATCTCATATACCGTGTAGACACCCTGAAGTTTTGAAAGTTTTGTAGAAACCTTTGAAGTGTCAGTAGAAGAGTCCACAGATATCAATATTATAGCACTAGTCGCATTGTTGTCGCCTGTCTCTATGGTGAATTTTTTTATTATACCTCCATCGGTTAGATTTTTTACTCTTCTTCGTACCGCAGATTCGGATAGCCCAATTTTCTGGCCTATCTCAACAAAAGACTGTCTAGAGTCTTTCTTTAGCATCTCGATTATTATCTCATCAGTCTTATCCCTAGACATTTCTTCTCTGCTCCTCCCTTGTTAATATGATATCGAGAGTTTCTAAAGCTTTGTTTATGTCTGACTCTGAAATAACAAGAGGTGGCAACAATCTTAGTATGTTCTTTCCAGAATAAAGAAGTAACAAATTATTTGCAATACCGTCAAACAGTATGTCTTTTACTTCAAACTTCATCTCCACTCCTATCATCAATCCTTTTCCGCGTACCTCGCGAATTATCTTGTGTTTTTCTTTTAATCTCTCAAATCCATCTCGGAATAGCTTACCCATCACTGCAGCATTTTCAACCAATCTGTCTTCAGTCAAAGCTTCAATTGCTCCAATTCCTGCTGCACATGAAAGAGGATTGCCGCCAAAGGTAGACGACTGTTCTCCCTTTCCTATACATGAAAGAATATCTGGCTTGACAAGGGTTGCTCCCATTGGAACACCGCCAGCAATCCCTTTTGCTAGGCACATGATGTCTGGTACAGTATCCCAGTGTTGGCTTGCCCACATTTTGCCTGTCCTGCCAAGGCCAGATTGAATCTCATCAAATATCAAAACTACTCCGTTCTCATTGCACACTTTTCTTACCTCTTGGAGAAAACCATCTGGAGCTACATGAATGCCACTTTCTCCCTGAATTGGTTCTAATATGACAAGTGCCGTATCGGGGGTTATTGTAGCTCGTAGTACCTCAATATCACCAAACGGAGTAAATGATACATCACTAAGAAGAGGCTCAAATGCCTTGCGATATTTTTGATTAAACGTAACTGAGAGTGAACCAAATGTTTTTCCGTGGTATGAGCCGTTCATGGCAATCATTTTCTTTTTGCCCGTGAACTTGCGAGCAAATTTTATTGCAGCTTCAGTTGCCTCTGCACCACTGTTATTGAGGTATACATGGCCAAGACTAGATGGCGCAATTTTGATTAATTTTTCAAGAAACTCTTCTCTTGTCTTATTGTATAGAGAGCTGTGAACGGTAATTATTTTGTCAAGCTGCGCCTTTAATGCCTTTACTACGCGCGGATTACAATGACCAACAAGGGCAACTCCATAGCCTCCCATACAATCTATGTATTCTTTACCATTGATGTCCCAAACATGAGCTCCTAGGCCACGCTCTATTGTAACAGGAAATCTCTGGTAGATATTTCCCATAAATTGGTCTTCTGTCATTTTGAGATCACCGTACAGTTGTCGTTATCTATAGCCTTTGATATTGGATTTTCCCTCTGTCCGTTTGCAACCAGTGCCTGCTTTACACCCATCTCAATTGCTTCTGTAGCTGCTAGTATCTTCTTTTCCATGCCAAACCCTATCTTTGGAAGTATTGCCTTGGCATCTTCAAGCGAGAGCCTTGTGACAAGTTTGTCATCCATCAAAAGACCATCAACGTTAGTAAGGAACAAAATCTTGTCTGATTTCATCTTACCAGCAACATATGCAGCTGCCCTATCACCGTCAACATTTAGAAAATCTGATTCTTCACTTGTAGCAATAGGAGATATCACTGGAACGTATCCATGATCTAAAATCATTTGGATAAGGCCAGAGTTGATCTCATGTATCTTTCCGGTGTAGCCACCGTCAATTATCATCTTTCTTCCCTTCTCGTTCATTATGATGAGTTTCTTTTTTCTCTCTGCTTGGATTATCTTGCCATCTATGCCGGAAAGGCCCACCGCATTGATTCCATTTTTCTGTAACATTGATACTATCATTTTGTTTATCTTGCCTGACATCACCATGGTAAAAATTTCTACAGTTTCCTTGTCAGTGTACCTACTCTTGATACCACCTGGAGAAACAATGAATTTTTGTTCTTTGCCTAACGCCTCTGAAATTTTTGTTACCTCTTTTCCTCCGCCATGTACGATGATAACCTTTTCTTGTTCTGAAACCTTTTTCAGGTCTGTTATTGTAGAAGGATGAAGTCCATCTACCACACTTCCTCCTATCTTGATCGTGATCATCTTTTCACACAGGAGTTAGCGGAGAATAGGTAAGGCCATCCATCTCATTGAATCCTGCCATTACATTCATGTTTTGTATGGCAGAGCCTGCTGCACCCTTCATTAGGTTATCTGATGCTGATAATACCACTAACCTGTTATTGTCTTCGTCAATATCAAATCCTACATCACAAAAGTTCGAGCCTACGACAAACTTTGGATCAGGAAATTTATAGAATCCTTTCTTGTCACGAATCAGTCTGACAAATTTCTCGTTTTGGTACTGCTCACGATATATCTTCCAAAGGTCCATTTCTGTTACTTGCTGTGTAAGAAAAGTGTGATTTGTACACAGAATCCCTCTTACGATATCAACTGCATGTGGACTCATTGATACCTTAATCTTCTTTCCTGCTGCTTGGCTTAGCTCTTGTTCGATCTCTCCTGTATGTCGGTGTTTTGCTGGCTTGTATGGTCTGATGACGCCTGATCTCATTGCGTGATGAGTTCCAGCCTCAGAACCAGCACCTGCACCTGATGAACCTATCTTGGAATCCACTATGATGTGTTCTGTATCTATGATTCCTTTCTTTACTAATGGGTATAGTCCAAGTATTGATGTGACTGCCATACATCCCGGGCATGAAACAAGTTGTGCCTTTTTGATCTCTTCTCTGTGAAGTTCTGGTACTCCAAATACTGATTTTGGTAGATAATCTGGATGTGTGTGCTTCCAGCCGTACCACTTGTCATAATCTGATGCATTATGTAATCTATAGTCTGCACTCAAATCAATTACTTTCATTCCTCTGTCATACAGTTCTTTTACAATATCAACTGCGGTACCGTGCGGCACAGAAGTAAAAACCAAGTCACACTTGTCCGATAGCTTGTCATAATTTAATTCTGAAAATGTAAGATCTGTAAACCCTTTCAGGCTTGGTTGTATTCTGGAAATATATTCTCCAACATACTGTCGTGAAGTTACTGTGGTGATCTCAACTTTGGGATGGCTAACAAGCAGTCTGAGAATCTCTCCTCCGACATATCCTGATGCCCCAATTACTCCTATTCTCATAAGTGATCTCCTAGCATAACGTGGTATAATTTAAACTCAATTTTCTAAATTCCATTTTCATCTAACAGCCAAGCTAACTGCATACTGTATCATTTCTTTTGGGATGTTGCATTTGGCAACCTTTGCAAGGCCTTTGAATTCTACAGTGTTGTTTACTTCATGAACCACAAGTCCTCTTTTTTCATCTTCC
Source organism: Nitrosopumilaceae archaeon (assembly GCA_030038445.1). GTDB lineage: Archaea > Thermoproteota > Nitrososphaeria > Nitrososphaerales > Nitrosopumilaceae > Nitrosotalea. The sequence goes on along the minus strand of JASHOW010000039.1, from coordinate 42,917 downwards.
ATGACATCAATTCCAAGAATTCCTCCCCCTACTGCTTTTGACGCTTTCATACAAATATCCTCAAGCTCTTTTGTTATCTCGCATGGGATGGGCTCTGCACCCAGTGCAATGTTTGTCTTAAATCCTCCAGTAGGCGATGTCCTATACATCGCTGCTATGACTTGGTCTCCTACCGCAATTGCGCGTATATCCCTTGGCGGCCTTTTTATCGCCTCTTGAAGATAAAATATCCTGTCTAGTGGACCATCTGTCAATTCTCTTACCTCTATTATGGCATCTGCTGTATCCTTGTCCTTTAGCAATATGACTCCCCTACCCCAACTTCCAATGATTGGCTTTATGACAAGTGGATATCCATGCTTGTCTAGCGTCTCAACTGCTGACTCGGGTGAGAATGAAAAATACGTCTTTGGAGTGGGAACACCATGTTTTTTCAACAACAACGATGTCAACATCTTGTTTCCACAGTTGTTGGCAACCTCAAATCTGTTGAAAACTGGAACGTCAAGAAATTCTAGGCACGCTGTAAAATGCAGTCCACGAAAATAACTAACGCATCTTTCCAACACAACATCGCCAAAATCAAAATCATTTTTCTTGCTTTCAGTATTAACATTAGTTGTCTTTGCATCAATCATTTTTGTATCGTGTCCAAGCTCGATAGCTTTTTCCTCAAGCATTTTTTCCTCTAGCCTCACCCTATCAAACACGATACGGACTTTGGGCATTTACTCTCCCCAATCTTCGCCTACTTTTTCAGCATGTTTTAGTTCACACGTGGCGCCACTTTTGGAAGCAATCTCAAAATCTGCTCCACAATCAGGGCAAGATACTATCTCGCCAACACTAGCATCACCTGGAATTTTTAAATTTGCATCACATTCTGGACAATTCATTCTTTAACTTTTCACCTCTTTTTTAGTAATTTATTAGCTTCTGTTGATTGCAGTCCCCATAATTCTACAAATCCCTTTGCAAGGGTCTGATCAAAAGTGGAACCCGAACCATATGTTGCCAAGTCATGACTGTACAATGAATAATCTGATTTTCGACCAACAACTCTAAGACTTCCTTTGAACATTTTTAGCTTTACAGTTCCGCTAACTCTCTTTTGAGACGCATTGATAAACATATCTAAATCTGTTTTCAGAGGGTCCTGCCAGAGTCCAGAATACGCTAACCATGACCATTCCGAATCAACCATTGCCTTGAATTTCAATTCATGTTTTGTCAAAACCATTTTCTCTAGATCAGTATGTGCTTCAATGAGGCAAAGAGCAGCGGGTGTTTCGTACACCTCACGAGATTTTATTCCGACAACCCTGTCTTCTATATGATCGACTATTCCTATGCCAGATGCACCTGCCTTTTTGTTGACGTATTCAATTAACTCAATTGGCTTTAGACTTTTGCTGTCTGCTGCAACTGGAACTCCCTTGTCAAACTTTATTTCCATATACTGTGGTTTGTCTGGAAGATTCTTGGTCTTGACCCAAATGAACGCATCTTCTGGCGGTTCTGCGTACGCATCTTCAAGATCTCCGCCCTCTATTGCTCTACCCCATAGGTTTTGATCTATGCTGAACCTTTTTGCTGTAGTGTCAATCTCTATTCCGTGTTTTTTTGCAAATTTTAATTCCACGTCACGGGTGAGATTAAGATCTCGTATGGGAGCTATAATTGGAAGCGTAGAGTCTGATCGCATCGTGACATCAAATCGCACTTGGTCATTTCCTTTTCCAGTGCATCCATGGGCCAGTGCCTCTGCATTTTCCTTTTTTGCAATCTCTACAACTTTTTGTGCAATTAGGGGACGTGCAAGTGCTGTTGCAAGGCAATATTTCTTTTGATACAGTGCATTTGCCTTGATTGACGGCATGATGAAGTCATTGACAAACTCGTTTCTTGCATCAACGTTGTAATGTCTTACTACTCCAAGTTTTTTTGCCTTGGCAGAAATTTTTTTGAGATCGTCACCCTGCCCAACATCAACCGTAATGGTGACTACATCCAGGTTGTGTTTTTCTTGTAGATATTTTATTACGACGGATGTGTCAAGTCCGCCAGAGAAAGCTAAAACTGCCTTTCCTTTCATTGAGGTTTTCTGTGATCAGATTTTCGCATTTATCTTTTATGATCTTTATTCTTTTTTGTTTCATGTTGTCAAAAAATCATATAATTATTTTCCAACTTGTGAGATGTAACAAATTAGTCCAAGCTAAAATTCGAACACTATTTAACGACTATAATATAACGCTGTTATATGAAGGTCGGCTTGACTACGGGTAATACAGTGTGCCATAGCAATAGAAAAAGGAGATAAGAGATGACCAAGCTTCAAGCAAAAAACATTGTAAAGCACTTTGATCACAATGGCACCGCGGTACTTGCGCTGGATGGGCTAAACCTTGATGTGCAGGAAGGAGACTTTGTCTGCATCGTAGGTCCTTCCGGATGTGGCAAGACCACATTTCTACACATTGCTGCAGGTCTTGAAAAACCAGACTCTGGCGAGATCTTGCTTAACGGCAAGTCTCTTTCTACTCCTGGGCCGGACAGAACTATGGTATTTCAAGAAGGTGCTCTCTTTCCGTGGCTCAAAGTTATAGATAATGTGGAATTTGGACTGAAGATGGCAGGTATTCCAAAAGACGAACGCAGGCAAATCTCACAACGATATCTTGACATGATGCAGCTTACAAAGTTTGCAGACTCGTATACGTATCAATTGTCTACCGGAATGAAACAAAGAGTAGCCATTGCAAGAGCATTTGCCATGGATCCAGAAATTCTTTTAATGGATGAACCGTTTGCGGCTCTTGATTCACAGACAAGGGACTTGCTTCTTGTTGAGCTCCAGCTTATCTGGGAGAGGACAAAAAAGACTATAATATTTGTGACGCATAATATCTCCGAATCTGTTGTTCTTGGAAATAGAGTAGTAGTTTTCACAAACAGACCTTCTAAAATAAAAAAAGAGATTGTCATAGATTACAGAAGACCAAGACTTGCTGAAGATGAAAATCTCCAGAAATACTATCATCAAATTGTTGAAGCGCTCAAAAACGAAGTCATTGCACAGATAAAAGATGATGTCCAATGAGTGAAAAAATAATCTCAGAGAAAAAATCACAAAACTTACACGACGCAGCAAATGCATCTTTACTTGTAGCAATCTTTGTTGGAGTTTGGCAGCTTGTATTCATGTTGGGTATATTTCCTAAAATATCTCTACCGTCACCCATCATGGTTGCAGAATCTTTTGCAAAGCTAATATCTAACATGTCGCTGCCCATAGGAATTGGGGTAACATTGGAGAGACTAGTTGCAGGATTTTCAATCTCGATAATTCTGGGCACGCTTGTAGGGCTTGCAATGTTACGATTCAAGGGGTTTGGTAGGACACTTAACTCATTCTCGGCTGGTCTATTGGCATTTCCAAGTGTCGCATGGGTACCGTTTTCAATCCTGTTTATAGGTTTTAATGATCTTGGAATCATATTTGTAGTCGTAATGAGCTCAGTCTTTTCTGTGATGATGTCAACTTATAGCAGTGTAAGAAACATACCGCCAATCTATCTTGATGCCGCAAAAAACATGGGGGCAAAGGGACTTGCTTTATTTAGGTATGTTACACTTCCTGCTGCTACTCCATCTCTGATAATTGGATTGAGGGGGGGATGGTCATTTGCATGGCATGCAATAATAGCAGCAGAAATACTAATGTCAATTGTAGGACTGGGACACATTCTTTCTGTTGGAAGAGATTTCTTGGACATGTCGGAAGTAATTGCTAGCATGATAACAATATTTGCGATAGGTTTGGTAGTAGACAAATTTTTACTCCAGAAACTAGAAGAAAAAGTACGAAGAAAATGGGGGCTTGATCATCACCGTTGACCATGAACAAAACTTTTGGTGAAGGACAAATTGCTTGACGATCTTGTAAAGAACAGAGTAGATTCGAAAAAGCCTAGAAAGGAGGGATTGACATATGTAGTTGATAGACTGGAGAGCTACAACAAAGAAAACTGGGATCTACTGTCTTCGTTTGTAGACGTTGTCAAGATAAATGGAGCACTGCCTCTTTTGGCATCTGATGCTAACCTTACCAAGAAAATAAAATTCTACCATGATCTTGATATCCGAGTATCGACAGGAAACATAAGCACGGAATATGCTATAGCACAAAATTCGTTTGAAAGGTATGCTAAAGAGGCTGCCAGTCTTGGATTTGATGTGATAGAAGTTGGCGAGAACATTGTTGATCTGAGCACTGAAAGAAAGAAGAAGATAAACGAACTAGTCACATCGCTAGAAATGGAACCAAGATGGAAAGTTGGAAAACGAGACCCAAGACATCAGATTACAACCGAAGACACGTTATCTAAAGTAGAAGAATTGGTAAATCTAGGCTCAAAAAAGGTAATAGTGGAAGCAAATCAAGGATTTGGAGTTGGAATCTACGATGAGAATGGAAATGTGAAATGGGGTACGGTAGCCACCCTTACCAACAAATATCCACCAAGCGTTTTCATCTTTGAGGCTCCACTTGAAACACAACAGTTTGCACTGATAGCAGAATTTGGAGAACGGGTTAACTTGTCTGAGGTATATGTGGATTCGATTATATCTGTTGAATCTGAACGTAGAGGAATCTTGTCTAAATCTGCTTTTACTGCAGTAAATCTGCGAGAAGAGCCTGAAGGAGGTCCTGCCGCAAAATTCATCTATTATATAATAAAGACAAAGTTTCCAATAGAGCAAAGTGATTTGATGAACCTGAGCTATCTGCCCAGAAGGACTGTACAAAGCGCTGTTGAAGAATTGAAAAATCAAGGCCTCATAATAGAGAGGACCAGCCTAAACGATGCAAGAAAGCGAGTATACTATCCAATCAAGTCAGAATGGCTCTAAAAATCTAGTCTTACTAAACTTGTCTTATATGGGTAATTTGAATTCGGTTATATTGGAATATCTTTGAGGTCGTTTATCTGATGAATCCAATCGTAAAGTTTGGAATTGCTGGTGCAATAATTGCAGTCGTTATTGTTGCTAGTTTTATTTCAACACCAGAGGCTGCCCAAAATCATTATACGACAACAAACTCTTCAAATCAAATTCTAAGAATAGGATACTTTCCAAATATCAGCCATATACAGGCAGTGATTGGGCTTGGAACTGGAGATTATCAAAAAGAAATTGCTGGAGTTAAGGTGGAGACAGAGGTATTCAATGCAGGACCTTCTGCAATAGAAGCACTCTTTGCAAACAGGATTGATGTTGCATATGTTGGACCAAATCCTGCCATAAACGGATACATAAAATCTGATGGCCAAGGGTTGCGAGTAATTGCAGGTGCTGCAAGTGGAGGAGTTGTCTTTGTGGTAAGAAATGATTCCGGAATCAACTCTGTTACTGACCTTGGAGGGAAAAAATTTGCATCGCCTCAACTTGGAAATACCCAAGATGTTGCACTAAGGTCATTTTTACTCAAAAATGGATACAAGACTTCGGACAATGGAGGAAATGTACAAATAGTAAATGCGGCAAATGCGGACATCTTTACCATGATGGTAAAAAAAGATATTGATGGTGCATGGTTGCCAGAGCCTTGGGGAACCAAAATTGAACAAGAAGCCGATGGAAAAATCTTTGTGGATGAAAGGAGCTTGTGGCCAGGAGGAAAATTTGTTACATCTTTGATTGTTGTAAGAACTGATTATCTGCAAAACCATCCTAATGTTATAAAAGAATTGCTTGAGGCACACGTAAATGAGACTTTATGGATAAACAATAACAAGGATCAAGCAATTGACATATTTAATGAACAGTTGGAAAACCTGACGGGAAAAACTCTTCCAGTTACTGAACTAAAAGAGGCGTTTTCAAGAATAGATGTCACATATGATCCTATACAAGCCTCCCTTTACAAGGGAGCAGATAATGCTTATGGATTAGGATTTTTGGGAAATGACAAACCTGACCTTGATGGTATTTTTGATCTAAGTATACTAAACCAAGTGCTCAAAGAAAAGAATCTTCCCACCATATCAAACTAGTACGCCTTCAACAAGTTGACTTCATAAAAGCAATCTATGTGCAATTGCTCTGTAGTTTTCAGGCCGCAGCTTATACACACATGTTTTGTTACCTTTCTGCAAACTGCACAGATGGAGTATCTCATAAGCGAAAGGCCACATTTTCTGCAAGACTCGTCTGGCATTTCTCTTACAATATGATCTGCAAATAATATAAGCAAAGTCAAATGTGCAAAATAGCACAAATATGCGTTATTTTTATCATTTTAAAAAATTATTTAGATGATGGATTTGATCTAATGAAAAATCATTACGACAATTGCTAACGAAATGTTTCACTTCCAATATTGATTTGTTACATAAAAAATAACTTCATTGTTACTATGGGGAAATTTTGCATCTTTCCTGTCTTTTTTGCACATTTGACTTTGCTTAAATCTCTTTGAATGTATCCAATAACATGCATCACATCCAAAGGAATTTTTTACTTTGCATGTGCGCCTTGTCATGTGGAACAATTAGTGAGATCCTTGTGGGTCACGTTGTATCTAACAATCGCTTTGTGCATATCTACCAATAAGGATCTCACTAATCCTTTTTTGTTCATGTCGTATTATGACATGTAAAACATGATCTTATGATACATGCTTGACTAGAACAGCCCTAGTGCTTCATCTCTAATCTTTTCAGCAGATTCTGTATCTTTTATCGTATCAGAAAGATATGAATATACTCCGTATTTGAGTACTTTAAAAGAAAGTAGAGCGCATTTTATTCTGGCCGGTCCAAGATCTGGCAGACCTAAATTCTCAAGAATACTCTCTTTTGTGAGTTTTTTCACAAAATCAAAGTCTTTTCCCATTATGAGTTCAGTGAGTATTGAAGCACTAGCCTGGCTTATGGCACATCCTTTACCTAAGAATTTTACGTCAGAAACCTTGTTATCGACTATGTTTATGTATATCTCGATCTCGTCTCCACATAATGGATTACTGTCGTGTCTAAAGATATCTGCATGTTCTAATATGCCATAATTTCTTGGATTTCTGTAATAATCTAATATTATTTCTCTGTAAATATCTTTACTACTCATCTGAATCCCTCCTTACCGTACGTTTTTGTATTTTCAAATTGACTGTCATAAATGGCACGTACAATTCATGATATAATGTAAACTAAATACGCATCATACTGATGAGAATGTGCCAAAATGGCGCATATGGCCTCATGCGTATTTGATGTGGGATATCTCAATGATTATATGTATAAAAAAAATATTTGGATATATCTCAAGATTTGAACTTGTGATATCCAAATATCTATTGTGTTGGTTCTACAACAAATCCGTCATATGCGAACAGTTGAGAGCCCTTGAAATCTATGTCTCCTAGTCCGCGTTTGTCAATCTCTGTTACATTGTCAGGCAATTGTGCAAGATACAGCGGCCCAAGATATTTTTGGCCGTCAGTAACATCCCAATAAATTTGATCCACTATGGTACCTGACGTATTCTTGTCTAGCGATTTAATTTTATCAAGATTATGATAAGTCAGTATGTAGTTGAATCCTACAATGGGATACGAATCTGTGCCCGGTGCATTAACTATGGATACCTTACTCCAGTCTTTGTTTGCTTCAGGGAGATTTTGAGAAACTGCTGATGCAGCATACGTACTTGCTTCAAGTGACGGAACCACAAATTTGGTACCGTCGCCATTTTGTATGGCCGCATACGTTTGTTTGTATTTCACTGCATCTCCCAAGTCTGAGTAACCTATAGAATATGGTGTAATTGCTACATCAGATGCTATTACGGGGTCTCCAGAGAATTTCTGATCAGACTCACCTGCCTTCCATGAAATTTTAGTTCCCTTTCCATAGCTTATCTTCCAAATTTTACTCTCGGAAGAAAGGTATTCTGTAAAGGTATAGGTTATTCCAGATGGATCATTTCTATGTATAGGTGTGATTCTTGCATCTGGCAGGTTGACGTTTGGATTAAGGGATTGGATTTCTGGGTCATTCCAATATATTATCTTCCCAAGGTAGATGTCAGCCAAGACAGTTCCATTGAGGTTCAATCCTGATTGTTTGAATTCAGGTATGTTGTAGATGATGGCAACTGTATGTATGGAACTTGGTATTATCAAGGCGTCTGATATTTTTTTTGCAATGGTAGAACTTGGTAGAACATCTGAATTTACAATAGGTACTACCCTTTTTGTGTATTGATATATGGCATTGTTATCATTTACACGATCAGACTTGATTGTTACACCTTGATACAATCCATGGTATGCGTTAATCCATTTGTTGACTATTGATGTAAGAGAAGATGAAGTGATTTCATAAAATTTGTACTGTACTCCATCTTGTGGTGGATCAGGTTCGTTAGCATATGCACTAAATGAAGTCATCGATGTTACCAGTATCAGCATAAGAGCTGAACTTGATATGATCTTATTTGTCATTGGGGGGCTTGTAAAATAAAAATAATATAATTTGACTCAAACATGCAAAACGTGCATGATTCATGCAGATTCTGCAATAAAATGAAAGACAACAATGAGTAGATTTTTTTGCACATATTTTGCATAAACTGCACATTTGAATTCCATTATATTCATTGTGACTAGGCAAAAAACCAATGAAACGAAAAACACCATTTGCAATTCTCGGAATGGTTGTAGCTGTTGTGATCATGTCCTCTTTTTCTGGAAATGATCATAATGCTTATGCAAGCGCTCTGAGCACTTTGCGAATAGGATACTTTCCTAATCTGACCCACGCACCTGTTGTGATTGGAATAGAAAATGGAGACTTTCAGAAAAGTCTGGGTAACACAACAATAGATCCTTACGTCTTTAATGCAGGGCCTTCTGAGATTGAAGCGTTGTTTGCCAATCAGATAGATGTTGCATATGTAGGACCAGGTCCTGCAATAAACGGATTTATCAAATCTGGTGGTGATTTGCGCATCATTTCTGGTACTGCAAGTGGGGGCGCATCCTTTGTGGTAAGAAATGATTCTGGAATAAACTCACCACAAGATTTTATCGGGAAAAAGTTTTCATCGCCACAACTTGGTAACACCCAAGACATAGCTCTGAGGGTCTATCTTCTAAACAATGGGTACCAGACCACTGACAACGGGGGATCTGTGACAGTACAGCCTGCAAGCAATTCTGACATTGTGACCCTCATGTTAAAGAAAAGCATTGATGGTGCATGGGTGCCAGAACCATGGGTTACGGTACTTTTGCATCAAGCAAATGGAAAGATCTTAGTAGATGAAAGAGATCTATGGCCAGGAGGAAAATTTGTAGTAACCAATATTGTAGTAAGACCTGAATTTCTAAGTGCCCATCCTGATGTCATAAAGGAATTGCTTGAGGCAAACGTAGACGAAATAAACTGGATAAACAATAACCCAGATCAAGCTAGGCAAGAATTCAATACTGCACTCAACAAGCTTACAGGAAAGACTCTTCCAGATGAAGAGTTGAAAGAGGCCTTTTCGAGACTTGAGTTGACATACGATCCAATAGCTTCATCATTATATCAGGAAGCTAACAACACATACAAGGTTGGATTTTTGGATAGTCCACCAGACCTGACTGGGATCTACGATCTTACTTTGTTAAATCAAGTGTTAGATGAGAAAGGATTGTCAGAAGTTTCTTCCAATCCAACTTATCAGCCACAAACTACAAGTCAAACCCAATCCATTCCTCCTGTGCAATCTAGCAATACAACCACAATCCAAAATGCAGGAAACACCAATGCAGTTCCAGAATTTGGTCCAATTGCACCAATTATTCTTGCAATTGCAGTTATGGGCATAGTGTTCGCATCCAAAACAAAAGTAATTCAGAGACTTTAAGAAGTCTCCTCTTTTTTTATTTTTGAGTATGTAAGATATTGAAAATATAAATTACAGCAAAGATTAATGCATTTTTTCTATGGCATTCATCAATACCTGATCATAACTTGATCTTTACTATGAATTTCTAGTTGCAATAATCTCTGATAATCATTATTAGACTTTAACTGATATGCTTGATCTGAGATTGATCTCTTTTCTCAGACACCTGATCAGATAATCCGCGTGTTGAAAGATTTTGTATTTCATTGATGTATGTAACATATCTTCTATGAAAACCTCCATTATCGGCGTCAAAGTATCTGTCTATGTTGTCTGGTTCTGCTATTACTGCTAGACGTACAAGAAAATATCTCACATCAGAATTTGCTTTAAATAAAGATTCGTTGATAATCACTGACAGTAATAAAAGCAATCTCCTGCGTAACCAGATGAAATGTATGGAGTGTAAAAGATACAATTTTGCATTAAAAACATCATCATCTAATGTTGCAAGGCAAAAATCAAACAACAAACATTTCAAATATGCCTCAGTAGAATGATCATGATCTTTTTGCGAATCTGACTTTTTAACTTTTAATTCTTCTATGGTGGCATCTTTTAAAAATTTGTTTAACAGTCTAATTATGTCTCTAAAACTAACATATGTTTTTCCATCTATTACTTCCAATACGCCAAGTCTTGTGGAAACGCCATCACCGTCATAAAATGAAAATTTTGAATCTATGTGTACTCCTGCATGAAACTTGGCATCGCTTTTTTCATTATTGCTAGACTCAATTGGTACATATTCAATTAATTTCTCAATTTCTTCAAAAACTCCAAATGTCATATGACTATCTACCCAATAATGTAATTGTAAAAATAGTGACTGTTGATATACTGTATTTTCTTTTTGTTCTTTGAATATGCAATCCATATGAAAAGTAATAGATTTGATATATTAGAAATATGATATGTGCAATCTAGTTATTTTTTCATGCAGAAACTGTTGTCAGTTTTATAATCTATAATTATATTTGCAGGTAAAAATGTGCTCAATAATAATTTGTTGGCATCATAATAATGCACAGGATATGCAGATAATGTGCAGATTTTGCGTATATGCTCATATATTATAGGAATAAAAACTCCTCATGAATAAAACCACTCTTCAAAATCCGCAATACCAAACGTGTATTGATGCATGCAATACCTGTGCTGAAGCATGTGACGCATGCTGCACTGCATGTATGTGTGATATGAAAAACGTAGGTATGTTGACAAGATGCATGATGATGATGCGGGACTGTGCTATGATGTGTGTAATGACTGCAACATGTATGGCACGAGGAAGCGAATATGCAAAAAAAGTTTGCATGATGTGTGCTGAAATGTGCGAGGCATGTGCTATGGAGTGCGAAAAGCATTCAACCATGGAACAGTGCAAACAATGTGCTGATGTGTGTAGAATGTGCGCTCAAGAATGCAAAAACATGACACGCTAGGCACGCTCTCTCCTACTTTTTCTATCCACTCTAAAACCTGCAATTTAGGCACGAATTTGCTCATTTTATTAATGGCTATTTAATTAATCATCTGTATTTCTTGCAAATATGATCTGAAACAAACTCTAGGAATTTTGAATTGTATCAGCCTATACCGGGTAGTATATCCTTTTTCTCGCATCTTCTGAACCGAGCTTCTCTGCAATCACTTGCTGCTCTATGAGTTCATCTATTGCATTTTGTACTGTTCTTCTTGGTAAAAGTGTAATGTTGATCAACTCTGTCTGATCTATCGGATGCTTATTTTTTATTATATAATATATGAATTTAGTGGCAGGTCCTCCAGATATTCTATCTTGCACGTCATACATGTGTTATACATGAACAGCTAAACATAAGATATAACCGAAGTCAAATGTGCAATACATGCAAGATATGCACACATTGACATTTTAGACAAATACAAAAATTCATCTGAAAAATCCAATTGTAAATTTTTGCGTCTTTTCCGTATTAGTTGCACATTTCACTTTTCTTATATCTAGTGCAATTTCTTATGGATAAAGATAAGAAAACATGACTGAAAATCCAACTGAAAGATCAAATGACGACGATAGTGTAGTAAAATCTGTATCATCATGGTCATCGCTTTATAAAAAAGAAGATTGGTGGGCGGTGTGGATAGGACTGATAATATTTGGATTGTCTTTGCCCTCATACTTTGGTCTCTTTCCACTCGGATGGATTCCTGCAGCAAAATCTTGGTCTGATATCAGTCATGCCTTAACCACAAAAATATTTGATCCGTGGATTGGTTTGGTCGCAAGTTTTGTCTTTCTTGCAGTGTTATTGATACCAGTGAATAAATTCAATGGAACCAGACCCAAAGACTGGTTTAAGGGATTTGCAGTCATATTCTTTACCGCATGGGGAATATGGATACTTTCCAATTATGCCCCAGTTGTGAAGGCAATAGGGAGTGCAGAGGTGGGATACATAATAGCTCTGGTAGTTGGAATAATTGCTACAAATGTAATCAAGTTACCGTCATGGTTACTGGGTTCAGCACGAGGTGAACTCTTCATCAAGACAGCTATAGTATTGCTTGGCGCCAAGATCTTATTTACAACTTTTCTCACAACTGCACCAACTATGCTTGCCGCAGCCTTTCTCTCGTTTCCGGTAGTATGGGTAGCAGCATTTTTCATCTCTAGAAAGTTTGGTCTTGATCGTAATTTCGCTGCAACTCTTTCTACGGGAGTAGGAGTATGTGGAGTTTCTGCTTCCATAGCGGCAGCAGCAGCCATTGAGGCACCAGCCATCTATTCTACGGTGATCTCGTCGATAATTGTACTCTTTTCAGCAGTAGAGATTGTCGTGATGCCATTTGTTGCAGCGCATTTCTTTCCAACGCACGCTAATGCTGCTGGTGTATGGCTTGGACTGAGCGTCAAAACGGATGGAGCGGCTTCTGCCAGTGCATCAGTGGCCGATGGTGTTATGAAGGCAAATGGTTCTGTGCTAAGTGCAGCAGTAGTCACCAAGGTAATGATCGACATATGGATTGGGGTGATATCGTTCATACTTGCTAGTATATGGGCGTATAAATTCAAGAAAGATCCAAACGTAAAACCAAGCCCCAAGGTCCTCTGGTACAAGTTTCCCAAGTTCGTTCTGGGATATCTTGCCACCAGTGTCATTTTATCGCTAATTGTTCTTACGTTTCATTCAACTGCTGACGGTGCCAAGGCGGTTGCGCCAATAGTCACGTTTGGTACTGATCCTCTAAGAACAGCATTTTTCGCATTTACATTTCTTGCAATAGGACTACATACAAAATTCTCAAGATTTAAGGAGATAAAACTACGAACCCCAGTTGCAGTTTATGCAATATCTCTTGTAATTGCAATAGCATGGGGAGGAGTAGTCTCTTGGCTTCTCTTTGCAAGATAGGTTAGTCTGTAATGTGATATCTGGTATAATTCATTCTGATATTCTTGCGCCATTATTGCATAATTTGCATATTTGATTTGTATTATATTTCAGACAGAATGTCATGACTTGTGAGAAGAAATGAATTATTATAATCCAAATGTTTTAACAGACACTGATTGGGTTTCAAAAAATATCTCAAAAAAAGTAATAAAAATTATAGAGGTAGATTATGACCCAGAGAACGCATACAAACAAGGCCATGTTGCAGGTGCTAACCTGATATGGTGGAAACGTGATATCAATGATCCGGTAACTCGTGACATTATAAGAAAATCTCAGTTTGAAGAACTACTGGGTAGAATTGGAATTTTAAACGATGATCCAGTTGTGCTATATGGCGATTTTAATAACTGGTTTGCAGCTTTTGTGTTTTGGATATTCAAGTATTATGGGCATAATAATATCAAGATTATGGACGGTGGCAGGAAAAAATGGGAGCTAGAAAAAAGGCCATATGTAAAAGAAGAGCCCAAAATTATACCGACAAAGTATGTAGCTCAGCCACCAGATGAGGGACTACGTGCATACCTAAATGATGTGAGAAGGTCCTTATCCAACTATGACTCTGTTTTAGTTGACGTTAGATCACCAAAGGAATTTACAGGTGAGATAGCTGCTCCTCCGGAATATCCGTCTGAACACGCTCAAAGAGGAGGTCACATACCAAGAGCAAAAAATATTCCATGGGCAACTGCAATCAATGATACAGATGGAACTTTCAAGTCTGCTGAAGAACTAAAGAAGATCTATGAAGCAAAAGGAATAACACCTGATAAGGATATCATCTGCTACTGTAGGATAGGAGAAAGATCTTCTCATACTTGGTTTGTTTTGAAATATCTACTTGGCTATCCACAAGTAAGAAACTATGACGGATCGTGGACTGAGTGGGGAAACATGATTGGTAATCCAATCGAGCGCTAGATGATCTAAATTTATTTTTGTAATTAGAGGAAAATCAATAGAAAAGGACTACAAAAATATCAAAAGATCTATTATCGGCATCTTTCTAATACTTGCAATGCTCCATTGAAATCATTTGGAGAGCTTAAAAGAACATTGCCTGCAATCTTGTGTACCTCTTTTACAAATCCTGATATGTCCTTGCTGTATCCCGACCAATCAAGATTGAGCATATTTGCAGATTTTTGATTGAGTTCTGACGCCAAGAGAATACAGGGTATTATATCAAATCCCTGTGGCTTTAGATTATCTACTATTCTTGTTACCTGATCAACTGAGCTAATGACTTGGGTGACAAATCCTTTTGGCTGCGCATCAATTTTTTTGTGAATCTTTTCAAAGTTAGGATTATTTGAAATAGAAAGATAAAGGTCAATCTTTTCTCCAAATCCCTGAGCGTTGAATTGCTTTACAACGTCACTTGGAATAAGCCTAGAGTCCTTGGGCCCGGTGGGGGGAGGATCACCTTTAACTACCAACACACCATTTAGGTTCAAAAGTATGGCATCGCAGACAGTTTGAGTAATAGATGTGTGATTTCTGTCCCTTACTCTTACACTTGCAGAGATCCTTATCTTATCATTGGTATTTTTAATAAAGAATCCTGCTGTTACTGGAGATATCCTTGGAATACCAAGCACAGAATCTGTTACATGTATTCCGCCACAAATCTTTCCCACTTGTATTGATTTTTTTTTGAATTTTTCTACAGACTCTTGTAATTCGTCATGAGATAATATTCTGTCCTGTATTACCTTTGGCGGGTTTAATTCGTAAATTATTGTCATAAAAGACTGTCACGGCTACTTGATTATAACCTTTGAAGGCAATTAACAGATGACAAAACAAAAGAAAATTAATACATCAAAACTAGCATCATTTACTGTTGACTGCAAAAACTCCTCTTGTAGAACTGATGAAACAGAAAATTGTACTCTTTGATGGCGCCATGGGTACTGAAATCCAAAAGCTAAATCCAAAACCAGAAGACTTTCCAGACGGTAAAGATGGTTTTAACGATGGCCTTTCTTTTACAAGACCGCAATGGATAAAAGAGATTCATAGAAACTATCTCAAAGCTGGCGCAGACTGTATAGAGACCAATACTTTTGGATCAAACAAGCTCAAGCTTGAAGAATATGGATATGGAGATAAAACATTAGAGTTTAATAAAAAAATTGCAAATCTTGCAGTTGAAGTAACACAAGAATTTATCGATAGGCCTAGGTACGTAATTGGTTCCATGGGTCCTACTGGATTTCTGCCAAGCTCAAATGATCCATCGCTTGGACAAATCTCGCTTGAAACAATCCTAGAAGCATTTGAAATTCAGGCAGAGGGACTTGTACTAGGCGGTGTTGATGCACTGTTAATTGAGACAAGTCAAGACATCTTGGAGGTAAAACTGGCCATAGAGGCATGTCACATTGCAATGAAAAAGATAGGAAAAAAAGTTCCAGTCATTGCAAATGTAACGCTGGATAAATATGGCAAAATGTTGCTTGGAACAAATGTTCAGGCAGCATACACCACAGTATCAGACATGGGTGTTGATGCATTTGGCCTTAATTGTTCCACCGGTCCTGTTGAGATGGTTTCAAGTGTACAATGGTTAAATGAACAAAATGACCTTCCACTTCTTGTAGTGCCAAATGCAGGTATGCCTGAGAATCAGGGAGGGCACGCTGTCTATAAGATGGGGCCAGAAGACATGGCAAAGGTAATGAAAGACTTTCTTTTTCAATACGGAAAGATTCGAATCATAGGAGGTTGCTGTGGTACAAATGCAGGCCATATAGCGCTTTTAAGAAAAATAATTGATGAAAAGCAATCAGAAAATAAGCGCTAGGTATTTAGAAAAAGCAATTGAAAGTTACTATATTGAAAGATCCTAGGGTAAGTTCTGCATTAAAGGCAGTAGATCTACGGCAAGATCCAGCCCCGCTGATTATTGGGGAACGGTTAAACGCACAAGGATCAAAAAAAGCCAAAGAATGCGTACTAAATGATAATTTTGAAGAGCTGGCAAAAATTGCTCGAGACCAAGTAGATGATGGAGCACACTGTCTTGATGTCTGCGTTGCCACAACAGAGCGCTCAGATGAACTTGAATTTATGAGAAAACTTGTTAAACTGATCAGCCTTGAGATTGAGGCTCCTCTTGTAATAGACTCTACTGAACCAAAAGTTATTGCCGCTGCACTTGAGCAGATCCCAGGAAAACCAATAATTAATTCCATCAATCTAGAAGGCGACGGCAGTAGGTTTCACTCACTAGCTCCGCTAATGGTAAAGTTTGGAGTTCCTGCAATTGCCATGTGCATTGGGCCAAAAGGGATGGCCAAGACACCGCAGGAAAAACTTGAAACTGCAGAACTTCTTGTTGAGACCGGGAAAAAATATGGACTACAAGAACAACATTTTATCTTTGATGTACTTACCTTCACGCTGGCCACTGGAGAAGCAGAGTTTCTTGATGCTGGGAAAAATACGCTAGAAGGAATAAGTCTAGTCAAGAAAAGATTCCCAAACTCATTTACTACACTGGGACTGAGCAACATAAGCTTTGGTCTGACTCCAAAAGCAAGAAAAATACTAAATGCAGTATTTCTATACCACGCAGTAAAATCTGGACTGGACACTGTCATAATAAACCCAAAAGATGTCATTCCATATCCTGAGATAGACGAAAAAGAAAGAAGCCTTGCAGAAGATCTTATATTTAACAAACATACAAATGCCCTTGCCCAATTTATTGCATATTTTGATACTACAAAGGCAACAACCCAACTAACTACAAAGAAAGCTGAAGTAGACCCTTCATGGCCTGCAGGAAAACGCTCTAACTTTAGAATAGTAAACAGAATACGTGAAGGCATAGAAAATGATGTTGTACGTGCAATATCTGAAAAGATTTCAGGCAAGCATGAAATGTCTGAGAAAAATGGTGTACTAATCATTGATGCATCAAAGGAGATAACACATACAGCTGCAATTCAGACGCTAAATGATGATTTGCTGCCGGCAATGAAGGAGGTGGGTGATAAGTTTGGAGCAGGGGAGTTGATACTGCCATTTGTGCTAAAATCTGCAGAATGCATGAAAGTCGCTGTTGCAGAAATTGAAAAATATCTACTAAAGGAGGAAGGAAGCACAAAAGGAAAACTTGTCTTGGGAACCGTTTATGGAGATGTTCACGATATAGGAAAAAATCTAGTAAAGACGATCTTTGAGAACAACGGATACACTGTGTATGATTTGGGTAAGCAGGTCCCAATGCAAAAGTTTCTTGAAAAGATTGAAGAGGTACATGCTGACGCTGTGGGTCTGTCAGCGCTTTTGGTCTCAACATCAAAACAGATGCAGTTCTTTGTGGAACATGCAAGAAAAAATAACATGCAAATTCCAGTGCTGTGTGGAGGAGCAGCAATTAACAGTAACTACATAAATCGTATTGCAAAAGATGGCGGAATATATGGACCTGGGGTATTTTACTGCAAGACAATGTTTGATGGACTCAAGACAATGGACAATCTGGTATCGCCACAAAAACAAAAATTTGTTCAACAATGGCAAGAAAAAATTAACAAATGGACTGAAACCATATCTGAAAAACCAAAAGGGCAGATCACTGAACGTAGCAATATAGTACCGGTTTCTCCACCAGTTCCGCCTCATCTCAACAAGACTATAAGGTTTGAACCAAAAGACGTAGACCTAAACGAAGTGTGGAAATTCTTGGACAAAAAATCTCTCTTTGTACTTTCATGGGGAGTAAGAGGCAAGTCTGCCAAGGAATCAGAAGCAGAACATGAAGTGCTTCTTGGCGAGTGGAAGAAAAAGGTTCTTGCAGAAAAATTATTTGAGCCAAGGGCGGTATATGGATACTTTAGATGCCATGGAAAAGATGGAACCTTAACTGTTGACCGGGAGGATGGTGAAAAACTTGTGTTTGAGTTTCCACGTTCGTCAAGATCTAAACATCTTTGCCTTGCTGATTATTTTGGACACGATGATGTCGTAGCTTTTCAGGCAGTGACAGTGGGAAATAAGGTCTCAGATATCATTGAAAAATGGAACAAGGAAGACAGATACACTGACGCCTATTATCTACACGGACTTGCTGTAGAAACCGCAGAAGCGATGGCAGCATGGATAAACCAGAAGATAAGGGATGATCTCAAGATTGGTGAAAAACGAGGATTGAGGTATAGCTGGGGATACCCAAGCTGCCCTGATGTATCACAACACTATCTTGTCTGGAAATTGTTGGAGCCAGAAAAATCGGGCATGGCACTTACGGAGCTGGGCCAGATAATTCCAGAGCAATCTACTGCAGCCATAGTCGTACACCATCCGGATGCAGAGTACTTTGCACTCTAGTACAACTATTTATCATAAAAGAAAATAACAAACTCTGTGGCTGATATGGCATTGGAACTGGAAAAAATAAAAAATGCGCTATCATGTGCAATAAATGCCCATGTCCATGATGACAAAAAAACCAAACTTGCTGCAGTGCTCATAATACTTTGCGGCAAAGATCCATATGTCATAATGACAGAGCGACCAAAAACCATGCATCATCATGCAGGCGAGATATCATTTCCTGGAGGCATGTGGGAAAAGGACGATGCTGATCTATTGGCTACTGCACTACGAGAAACAGAAGAGGAGATGGGTGTAAAAATACCTCGAAATCAGGTGATAGGACAACTCAGGCCTGTCACAACACTAAATTCAGGATTTACCATATATCCATTTATCACAATACAAGAAAAGGCTCTATTGATAAAACCAAGCTCTGAGATAGAATCTATCTTGAAAATTCCGATAATTCCACTCCTAAAAACCATGGGCGACGACAACGATCCCACACACAAATCTATCGAAGAGATGCACACGTTCAAATTTCAAAACTACCTGATATGGGGGGCCTCTGCAAGGATGCTCAGGCAGATTGTTGGAATACTATCTAAAAATAGCTTATTCTAATATTTCTGAGATTCATTTAAAAAGAGGTCAGGTTTCTCAAATTTTCATGGCTGCCCACAAGTCCGCTCCAAGGAAGATCAGGCTGATGAGTAAGATAAAGCAGAATTCAGCTGTTCCGGCTTGGGTAATAGTAAAGACAAAGCGAAGAGTCAGGACAAATCCCAAGAGGAGACAGTGGCGCAGAACAGATGTAGGTGTTGGCTAGTTGTCAGTAGAATCATTAGAGAGAATTTATACCATTAATTTAGGAAAGGTACTGCTTTCTCCAAACAATCAGAGAGCAAAACGGGCAATAAACATGATACGTGCATTTGCTTCAAAGCACATGAAATCTGAAAATGTGAAAATTGAGGAAGAGATTAGCCACTTGGTATGGGAGCGTGGCATCAGGCATCCTCCAAGAAAGATCAGAGTCAAGCTCTCAAAAGACGACGATGGTAACATTATAGTTTCAAAATATCAAGAAGAGAAAAAGATAGAAGAGAAATCAAAGAAAGAAGAAAAGAAGTCTGAAGAGAAAAAGGTAGAAGAAAAACCAAAAGAGAAAAAAGAAGTAAAAAAGATTGAAGAAAAACCAAAGAAACCTGAAGAAAACAAAGTAGAGGAAAGTCCTAAGACTGAAGAAAAGAAAACAGAAAATAAAACCGAAAAACCAAAAGAAAAGAAGGAAGTTAAAAAGGCTGAAGAGAAATCAAAGAAGGAAGAAAAGAATTCCTCGGAAACCAAATCCGAAAAGAAATCAAAAGAATAAGTCTATTCTATCTGTTCTAGTTCCAAATCTATCTTTACGCTAGCATCTAGTTCATCCCAGTCAAGCATGTTTTCTTTTGGGACTATGCCAAGAGGATCGTATTTGTCAAAACGCGTTTCCCCATCTATGGATGTTAGCAAAACAACCTTGGACATCTCTCCATTTGTGACAGATACGCTTACTCGAGTGCTATCATTACTAAATATACCACTCATGGTGCTTACCATTGAATTCAAAGTACCTATTGGAACTTTGTTGCCACCTATTACATAAAGTAAAGCGCTCTTTACACTATCTGGAGATGTATCTTCATAAAGCATTTTAATTGAATCTCTTAGCGACGTTTCAACATCTGATACATCTTTACTTGTCGATAAAATATTTGTCTTAGATGGCAAAGATGAATCCTTCAGAGTGGAAATAACATGCATCAAAGCGGCATTTGTGATTACATTGCACGAGTCAGGCGTCAAGTCGGGGTTACTATTCAATAAAGCATCATTATCAATAATCACCGTACAATCTGAATTTGCCTTGAGCCTCTTTAGCGATACCCCGGAGAAGAAAATTTTATCTTTTTCAAACTTGAAGGGCATGATCCCAAAGGAGATAACATTCTTGCTTGCCTCCTTGCTAATCTGAGACACAACTGGCGCCAAGGCAGCACCTGATTTTCCTGCTAAATTGGCCATTATGATGATGGTGGCATATGGCTTTAACCTCTCTTCAATTGAGCTTCTTGCTCCAAATGACACACCCCTAATAAGATATGCAGAAGGGTTGAGAATTGGATTCGTATTTATCAAAATCTTGGGAGATTCATGGTTTAGATCTTTTGGATCATGGCTTATTAGGAGAGAATGACATCCAAGTTCTTCCTTTATGCGTGTGGCAAGTCTACAACCTGCCCCTCCCAATCCAACAACCAGAATTGGTTCTCGCATCTGAAACTCCATGACTCTATCTTGCTTAGAAAAATGGTTAAAAAACTTTGTTGCTTAGTTTTGATCCTAATTTCGATCTAAAAAATTTAGCTCATAACGTGACCATATAGTCCATGTTTTGTAGCACCTGTTATCTCTACCATGACTCTCTGGCCAATCTCTACTCTGCTGTCTACCATGACCGGTTTGTACGCATAGTTACGGCCCTTTGTAGTACCGTCTGCACTCTCATCAAAAAGGACCTCTCCCTTCCATCCTATCCACTCCTGATTTCTTTTATAAGATATGCTGCTTGCCATATCAAAAACTGTCTTGCTTCTTTGCATCACCGTGGAAACATCAACCTGATCCATTGAAGCGGCCTTTGTTCCAGGCCTTGCGCTATATCTTGAGAGATTGATTATGTCAGGTTGAGTTTCCTGTATGAGTCTAAGCGTTTGTTCAAAATCCTCCTCTGTCTCTGTTGGAAACCCGACTATGATATCGGTAGAAACCGTAAATCTCTCAAATCTTCTTCTAAAGAGTTCATTTGTTCCTCTAAAGATTTCTGAAGTGTGACCCCGCCTCATCTCTTTGAGCACTTTGTTGCTGCCACTTTGAACAGGTATGTGAAGGAACTTGAAGACTTTGGGGCTTTCAAATGATTTGCTCAACTGGTCGCGTATCCTTGGCATGTACATTGGATTCATCATACCTACACGAATCATAAAATTGCGCTCTATCTCCGATACTGCATTGATTAAACTTGGAAGATCGGTTCCAATATCAAAACCATAACAACCATTGTCAGTTGACGTCAACCAGACTTCGCTACAACCATCAGCGATCTCTTGTCTTACCTGCCTTACTATGTCGCCTGTTCTGAAGCTTTGAAGCTCCCCTTTTGATAACTTTGTCTGACAAAAGGTACACTCGCTCATACACCCGCTTGCTATCTCAACTATCCCTATGGCAGGATTTAGGCGCACCTTTGGTAATCCAACCTTTGATATGTCCGAGTCTTCAATCTCGATTCTTCTTTGTCCTTTTAATGTGGAATCAATTATCTCAAGCGTCTTTCCAAGGGAGTTTGGCCCAAGAAGGCTTGCTTTTGGGCTGAATTTTTCTACAGTGGTTGTCTCTGTCTTTGGCAGGCAACCTGCTACAATTAACGGCTTTCTCTTTAATTGCTTTATTCTGTGAACCATCTTGTTTGCAGTTGCATCCTTGACTGAACATGTTACAATCACATTAAGGTCAGAGTCTGCCGGATTTTCTGCTAGCACATGCCCGCCATTTACTACAAGACCTGTGATCATCTCCGAGTCTGCAAAACTTGCAGAGCATCCATATGCTTCTACCCAAATCTTTGCCATGTTATCCCAATAAAGCAGTGACTTCTTTTTCACTTAAGAGCCCTTTTGAGACTACAAGTTGTCGTATGGTCTTTCCTGTCTTGAGTGATTCTTTGTAAAGATCTGCAGAAGCCAAGTATCCAAGCTTTGGTGCAAGCAGAGTAACTATTACAGGACTATTTTCAATATATTGGCGAAGTTTCTGCTTGTTTGCACTAAGTCCAGCAACAAGATTACGTGAAAATATTGGCACAAAATTCTTGAGCATGTCAGTTGATTCCAATACTGCCTTTAACATTACAGGAAGCATCACATTGAGCTCAAACTGTCCAGATTGGGCCGCAAGAGCAACAGTCGTATCATTACCTATTATGTTAAAACATATCATGTTCATACACTCTGCAAGAGATGGATTGACCTTCCCAGGCATAATAGAAGAGCCAGCGTGAACGGCAGGTATGCCAATCTCTGAAAGGCCTGCAACTGGACCTGATGCCATTAACCTGATATCATTTGAAAATCTTCCAAGCTCAAGGGATAAGTTTCTTAAAGTTGATGAAAGATATGCTACTGCAAATCTGCTTTGCAAACCATACTGCATATCAGATTGTGGTTTGAGTGGAAGTTTTGAGATCTTTGCAAGCTCTGATATTGCAATAGCCCTGTATCCCTTTGGAGTATTTGCGCCAGTGCCAACTGCAGTTCCACCTAGTGCAATGTGTTCTAATTCTTTTTGTGCAACAAAGATTGCATCACGTGCTTTTGCAATGGCTGTTGCATATGCAGCAAACTCCCCGCCAAGGGTTACCGGAAGTGCATCCATTAGGTGTGTTCTACCTATTTTTTGATAACTGGAAAATTCTTTTGCTTTTTTTGTTATTATTTTTATTAATTCATCAAGCGTTGGTATGACCTGTTTTACGTTGAAAAGAATCGCCACGTGCATGGCAGTTGGAAACGTATCATTGCTTGACTGTGACATGTTAACATGATCGTTGGGATGCAAGACTTTGTCATTTCCCTTCTTTTCTCCAAGGATCTCAAGTGCCACGTTTGCGATAACCTCATTTGTATTCATGTTAAAGGCAGTACCGGCTCCAGAGTTGATTGGCTCTACAAGGAACTGGTCAAGAAATTTTCCTGCCAGTATTTCATCACATGCCTTGATAATTGCATTGCCACGTTTTACATCTATTGCTTTTGTCTTTATGTTTGCAACAGCAGCAGATCTTTTGATCATGACAAAGGCCATTATCAAATTGAGATGAGGTCTAAGACCAGTCACGTGGTATTGGTTGATTGCTCTTGATGTAAACGCGCCATAATATACATCTGCAGGAATCTTTACCTCTCCTAGAGAATCCCTGTCTGTTCTGTATTCCACGTGCACCTTACGATTAAAATTCCTAATATTCATTCGCATTTGAAAAATTACAAAAATATATCAAGTAATAACCATAACTTCTACTTATTTTGGCACGAAAACCCAATAGATTAATATACTTATAAAAAAGATTCGAGATGATGAATAAGCGATACAGTATACTGTCCATTGTTGCAGTAGTAGCAGTGGCCGGCATTCTGTTCGGTAGCACATATTCAAACACACAGGTAGGGTCTGGTAACGCACAAAGCGTATCACCAGCTACAATTGACAAAGTCACACCACAGACAATTGATTCCGTAACTGCAAAGGACGTACAAAGCGTCGGCGGTATAGCATTCAATATGGTCGGTGCGGATGCAATTCCGTTAGATCAAGTTGCAGCTGAACAAGCTGCTGGTCGAACCGTACATCAGATCACGCTAACCGCAGAAAGCGTCAAGCTGCCAATCCCTGGCGGACAGATGTATGATGCAATGACCTTTGACGGTCAAGTTCCTGGTCCAACAATTAGAGTAACACAAGGAGATGTAATTGAGGTTACACTAAATGTACCATCAACTGAACTGACAGGTCACAGCCTTGATATGCACGCTGGTCGAATCTCTGCAGTTCCAAACTTTGGTCCTGTGATGCCAGGCAAGTCAAACACGTATGCATTCATTGCAAACACTCCTGGTGCCTTCAAGTATCACTGTGAAGGTGTAGGTGTAATCGGTATGGACCAGCACGTCCTTTCCGGCATGTACGGAATGGTAATTGTTGATCCACTTAATGGATACCACAAACTCCTAATCACGAGAACTGCAACGCAGAATGGTCAGGTAGTGTTGAATCAAACACTGATTGACCCAGCAGCATACGAGTTTACCCTGCAATTCAACCAACTATACCTTAATTCAGATGGTTCTTACGACCAAACTGCCATGTTCTTGCATAACACAACTTGGACCGTGATAAACGGCAAGCCATTTGGTTATGATCCAGTTGTAACAAAGGTATGGAACAACGCTCCAGTTGCTCACGACAAATCAGCTCCGCTGATTCTACCAGTTGGACAACATATACGATACTTCGTATTGAATCAAGGTAACATGCCAGTGTTCTTCCACATTGTAGGAGGACAAATGGACAGAGTTACACAAGGTAACATGGTACAAGCAATGGGCACTCAGACATGGAACATTGGTGGTTCGCAAGATGCAATAGTTGATGTTGTATACGATGAACCAGGCGCGTATGTCATAGTCAATCATGACTATGCCGCAATCTTCACCGGTGCAGCTGCAATACAGCTAGCTCAGGCAAATCCAGCTCCAAATCCGTCGGATGCTGTAGCCCCGCCGTCTAGCTTACCTGATACAAGCATACCACAGCAGACATTTGTTCACTGTGAGTGTACTGATGACCGTGCTAACGAAATAGGAAACATGACCGGAAGTATGGCCGGAAACATGACTGGACAATAAGTCCATTAATCCCACTTTTTCCTTTTTTATTCTAATGCCGCATAATGATTATATTCTGTAAATCTCGGCCTTCTTGCATGAGTATGAGTCAAACAGTTCTTGTTTGTGATCAGGTAGATAAAATATTGAATGAAATTTTACAAAAAAATGGTCTAAAAATTACATACGAGCCAGAGATTACCCCAGAACAGATCAAAGAGAAGATTGGCAACTACGAAATTGTGATAGTACGAAGCAGAACCAAGATAACAAAGGATCTGATTGAAAAAGCTGACAAGTGTAAGATAATTGCAAGGGTTGGGGTAGGGCTTGATAACATAGATGTTGACGCTGCAAAGGCAAAGGGCATCAGGGTAATCAACGCCGTGGAAGGTGCTATGAACGCAGTGGCTGAACTTGTCCTAGGATTGATGCTGTCACTTGCAAGAGAAATACCAAAAGCAGACAGGGAGATACGAAATGGCAAATGGCTAAAGAAAGAACTGATGGGAAGCGAACTGTCTGGTAAATATCT
The DNA here is from genome assembly GCA_030038445.1 of Nitrosopumilaceae archaeon. Lineage (GTDB taxonomy): Archaea > Thermoproteota > Nitrososphaeria > Nitrososphaerales > Nitrosopumilaceae > Nitrosotalea. The sequence goes on along the minus strand of JASHOW010000039.1, from coordinate 17,157 downwards.
CGGAATAGTTGGCTTGGGTAACATTGGAAAGAAACTTGCACGACATGCCAAGTCGCTTAACATGAATGTTATAGGATATGATGTTGTTCCAATACAAGAAGAATTTTCAAGAGAGGTAGATCTTATCAAGACAGATCTTGACACGTTATTGGCAAGCGCAGACTATATCTCATTTCATGTACCGTTTACGCCAGAAACACATCACCTTGTAAATGCACAGCGACTCTCAAAGATGAAAAAGACTGCCTATCTCATTAATACTTCAAGAGGAGAAATAATAGATGAGGAAGCCCTATACAATGCTCTCAAGCAAGGCACAATTGCAGGTGCTGCCTTGGACGTGTTTGAGAAAGAACCTGCCATAGGAAACAAGATTACCTCTCTCTCAAATGTTATCTGCACGCCACACATAGGAGCCCAGACAAGAGAAGCTCAGGCTTTAGCTGCAAATGTTATAGCAGAAAAGATAATAATGATTCTTCGTGGCGTTATCTAAGCTTGATACGCCTAGCACTTGTACCTGTATTGCTTCTGGTAATCTTTTCTATAATGCCGGCCTTTGCAGACACAGGAGTGATCTCTGTTGTATCTGGACAGACATTTCAGGTGAATTACAATGCTAACGGAGTAAAGATACAGGATATCGAGACAGATCCAGCAAATGACGAACTCACCGTAATGGTTCAGGTCTCAAGCCCAAGTGCATCTCTTGAGCTTACAATACCTCGTGCTCTGCTGGATGCTAAACAAGGCAATACTGACACACCATTTCTTACCGTAGTTGATGGAACTTTTGTAAACACTAAGGAGATGGCTACGACTTCTACAACAAGAACCATCTCTCTACAACTTGTCCCTGACAATACACAAATTGAGATAATTGGAACCTATGTTGCGGCACCAGGGCCAAATGGTGCAGGTGCTCAAATTACACCTTTGCCATCATCTTCAAATTCTCCAACCCAACCAAGTACCAAACAAATGTCATCCCAGTCAACTACTGCCAGTGTACCTCATACGCATGTAACACAGAATTCAACCCTGTCAAACATTCCTAGGAAAAACATTGCAAATACATCGCCTTTGGCAAACACAAACTCGAATATTGTTTTGAAGATACCGTATGTTCCAAATGTAGCTATAACCTTGAGTCCTATAGATTTGGGGGTGATTGTAGCTATATCTCTTGTTGTGATAATTGTAGTTGCAAGCGTTGCAAGAAAAAGACCAAATAAAATAGTCAAGAGCAGATAAGATTAGATCTTCATTATGCCAGATTTCAAGAGATATTCTATCACATGCCCAAAATCATTATCTGAGATGGTACCGCTTGACCACCAAAATGCATCATTTTTGAGCCATTGTGGAATCATCGTAACGTTTTGTTCCTGATAGTCATTTACTTTGATTATGTTTGAACTGACAAGATAAGCAATATTCTCCCCAAATAATCTGTTAGATGTCTGGTTCTGGGCCCAAGAGCTTGCCACTGTCTTAAATTGCGGAGGGATTACAATATTTTTAGTATCTGTAATCTGAAAACTAGTTGTTGCATTAGATCCAGAATATTGAATTTTGAGAAAATACGTACCAGGTAGAAAAGATGTTCTATAAAATGGGACTGGGGCAGTAATATTTGAGATAGGTTTTGTAATCATGATGTTGATTGGAGACGATGATTGGTTTGATTGGTCCACAATCTCTAAAACTGCGGTATCTCCAGTAACATTGGAAACTGTTATCGAAAAAGAGAGGCTGTCACCATATTCATAAACTGGTTTGCTTGTGGCAATTAAGATCTGAGGTGATGCATATGCTACATCAAACAAACCAAGAAATATTATTCCAATTATAGCTGATACCACGACTGCAAAATTTTCCATAAATCTGCAACAATCTGATTTCATAATAGGGTTTTGAAACTTGACACGTACTCTGTTCTAACAGAATATTAAGGGGGAATTTGGTAGTGCCGGGTATATGACCAGTCGTCAAGAACAGGTCTGGCTTAAGATGTGGAAAGAAAACTCTACCGAGCTTAGAGCAAAGGCTGTGGAATGGAGAAAACAACATGCCTTGGAAAGAATTGAAAGGCCAAGCAGACTGTATAAAGCAAGACAACTTGGATACAAAGCAAAACAGGGCATTGTAGTAGTGAGAATGCGTGTTGGCAGAGGTAACATGCGCAAAAAGAGACCTGTTGCGGGAAGACGACCCAAACATCTTGGTGTATTGAGAATAAAACCTGCACTCAGTATGCAAAAAGTTGCAGAACGCAGAGTTCTTGAAAGATTTCCTAACATGAAGCTTCTTGGTTCATACTATCTTTATCAGGACGGTGTGTATCTGTGGTACGAAGTTATACTGGCAGATCCATCTCATCCGAGAATATCTCATGATAAAGAAATGCGTGGCAAAATTGCTGGCTTGAAGAATTGAAATCTGTCACTTTTTTAACCCTTGTACTTATTCTGGGATTACCATCTATACTGTTTCTGACCCCTGCATCTGGACAACTCAGTTTTCAACACCTAAACCATCCGGGAATAAGGTGGACTTGGCCAATTAAAGCCAGCAATTACACCTTCATAGTAAACACAACGTCAAACTATGATATGCAAAATGTAACATTTGACAAAGACTCTAAAACATTGACGTTCTTTGGTAACAGCTCTCACACGGGAAACATAGCCGAGATCGTGATTCCAAGTAACCTCATTGGAGGAAATTATACGACCATCCAAGACGGCAAACCAGCTATGCCAATAGTACTAAAGAACGGCAATATCACCACAGTGATCTTAAAGTTTAATGATAGTGGCAAGGTGCAAACCAATATTACAGGAACAACATATCTTCCAGAATTTTCTGGAATTGCACCAGCAATAATGGCAGTATCATTTGTAATGCTGTTTGTGACTTGGAGATATCGTAGAATCTAATAGTATCCATTTGCATAGTCTTCCCACATGTTTGAACGTGTAGTAAACTTGTTTATCTGATAAAATATTCCACCAACTATTCCAGCCTGATAACATGCGTAAAGGTAAACTTGGGAATGCGTGGGGTCACTATGTGTCAAGCTCAGGGCAATCATGGTAAAGAAAATGTATGTCCCAACAAATGTGAAAATTCTACTTAGAAAACCATCCATGCCAACAATGCGCTTGGTTGCAGCAGCCATGATGGTAATGCTTGAAACTATTAAAAATGTCAATCCTCCGTTTGCTTGAACAAATTCATTCAACCATGGTATAATTCCTTCTTTTAAGATAGAGTTTTGTGGTGGATGAGCTCCACCATGTAATGCAAATGAAACAGACGTAAATATTGAGCCCATCATAAAGACAAATAGGAATATCTTGATGAGGCCTCTTCTGTATGGACTTCGAGGTGCCGTCGGCGACATTACGCGCTCTGCCATCTTTACCCCATAGAGTAAACCAATGGAGAAAGAAGGAATAAACATAAGGTCTATAATAATTGGATCCTGTTTTATGACCTTGTCAATGCCAACACCAAATACAAAAGAGATCAACAGGGATAGAGCTGCCGCTCCGATAAATATGCTGATGTCAAACCAATTTCTACTATTTTTAAGATCTAATAGGTCAGGTCCCCACTCGTCCAATCTGGGAATTGTTTTATGAAAGACGCATTAAAGAAAGAAATCAAAATGATTTTGCCTATTTTATCAACTGATTTTACCTTTTATTTCTGGATAGTGTAATGATGACATGCAAGTTGGGATACCGGTAATATGTGTAGGCATGATAATTCTTGCTTTTGGAATATTGTTTTATTTACAAGGGAACTCTGTGGTAGGACCAACATCTTCTTTTATGTATTCTAATCCAAAATGGATTGCATACGGAGGTTTTATTGCTGTTTTAGGTATGGGAATTGCTGGATTGGGGATCGCAGTTAGCTTACGACACCCAAAGTCATAGTTGATCTGACCTTATCCATCTTTCTTATCTTCTTTGTAATTAGGTTGTCAAGTTGGGTGTCAGTGCTGGCCTCTGCTTCCACAACTATGTCATAGTCTCCATAGACAACTCTTGCATCCTTGACTTTGTCCAAATGCTTTATTTTTTTTACAATCTCGCCTTCTGCGCCAAGTTCACAGCCAATCAGAATGTATGCTTTTTCCATAGTGTAATAATTCGGCATACAGCTTTAAATCCTTACTTGGCAGGCATACACACCTATTTTCATACATCTATACTAGTTTCATTATATCTTGTACATGGAAATTAATTCTAGAGTTTTTAAGTGCCTTGATGGATGGGAAGACCTATGGGACTTTTTGGCAAGACAAAGGAAAAAGACAAGAATGTAGAACGACTGCAGGCTTTGTTTGACCGGTTTGAATATCCTCATCTTGCAAAACTGTGTACTGATGTGATAAAAAGAACACCCACATCGGTTGACGGGGAACGCATAGAGAGAACGCAATATGTAGAGTTCATCTGGGAGCAGTACAGAAAGGGAGCCATGAATTTTCAACAAGTCATGGATTTTGCAACAAGTCAAGGCATAGTACCAAAAGACTTCTTTGATTAAATATTGAAATTAGTCAATCTTAATTTCTAGAGTCTTCAGAAGATTTGTCTTGAGATCGTATATTCGTATCAGGTGGTTATTGGTATCTGATATGTATAGTAGATTTTGGTAAAATTTGACATCACTAGGTTCATAGAGCCCAAGTGAATCACATTTTGGATCATCGATTCTACAAATTCCAGATATTCCTTGTTTTCCAATCAGTGTTGAGACTTTGTTATCTTCCAAATCTATTACTCTTAATGCCGAGTTGTAGGTATCGGCTACAAAAATCTTGTTAGGTGTTGCACACAATCCTAATGGGTGTTGAAACAGGGCTTCATCAAGATGACCATCTTTATGTCCAAAGGCAAAGAGCCCGTGACCCACAAGCGTTTTGACATTACCTGACCGAAGATCTATCTCGCGAATTGAGGAAGTCTCACTATCTGCAAAATATAATGTATCACCAAAGATTGAAAGGCCACTTGGCTGCGCAAGCTGTGCTTGCATTCTATTTCCATCCACAATATTCTCATAACCACTTCCTGCAAAAGGCTGTATCAAATCTGTCTTAGTATCATATGTCCATATCTGATGACTTCCAGCCATTGCGATGAAAATCAGATTATCTTTTACGGCTATATCCCATGGTGACGAAAGCAGAGATTCTTTTCCTCTTCCTCCGCTTGATATCCACGGGCCCTGTCTTCCCGTTCCTGCAACTGTATCAATTTTTCTTGAAATCATGTCTATTTTTCGTATTGCATGGTTCTCAGTATCCGCAACAAAGATCAGATCATCTTTCCAAACTACCCCTTGTGGTCTGAAAAATGAAGCACTTTCAAAATCACCGTCTGCAAATCCAACCCTTCCACTACCTATCACGTGCTCAATTTTGCCGTTCATATCAGTTATGATGATTCTGTTGTGGTTCGAATCGGATATTGCTATCTTGTTATTTGATATGGCTAGTTTTCCAGGATAGGAAAGAGTCGTTTTGTCTTGGTAAATATGATGCGTGATCTTAATCGGCTCTTTAGACAGAGTACCATTTCTGCCATGTCTTTCTAATAGCGTATCAATGGTATCCTCTATCATTTCTTTTTGTCCTTCACCAGACTGCTTGTATACGACAGTACCCTTTGGATCAATAATTACAATTGTAGGCCATCCGTTGATATCATATTTCTGCCAGACAGTCATCTTTCTATCTACTAGTACAGGATGCGAGATCTCATATCGCCTAACTGCCTGTTCTATGTTTGCTCTGTCTTGTTCATTGAAGAACTTTGCAGAATGGACTCCGATGAACACCACTGGTTTTTCTTCATACTTTTTCTCAAGCTGCCCAAGCACTGGTAGTGTATGCATGCAATTTATACAACAATAAGTCCAGAAATCTAACACAATTACGTGTCCTGCAAGCTTTTCAAGCGAAAGTGGTTCGTCAGAATTGATCCAATCAAAATCCGATGGAAAGTCTGGTGCCTTTGTTACTCTAGTGTAAAACCTATCAAACATAATCTGAACTGGGAGAATGATAATAAAAATTCTTATCGTATGTAATTTTAGGGATATAATTTGCTCAGAAACCTGCAACTAGTGGATCGGAAGGTTTCATTAACTCCCTTAACAAAATTGTGGCATACGAACCTCGCGAGAGCGTGAAACTAACATATGGCTGATCTGCAGAAAATTCTTTACAGAGCATGACTGCATGTCTGAATCCGCCCTCTCCACTTACTTCTTGCATCTCCTTGATGAAAAAATCCTTTGGGGTTATGTTCTCTGCTTCCAGTATCTTTGATATCTCATACTCGAATCTATTTTTCTTTGAATAAGAATAACCTACAAAAGGAACTGCTAGTTTTTGCTCTGGATCGTTTTGATATATTCCCAAGTTACCATTTCTGTCGTAGCACACGTCACTTACATGCGGTTCGAACAAATCTTCTCCCATCTCATATGCCATGCTAATGGTCCGGTTGAAGATAAATGACTGATACGCTTCTACAAAAAATCGTCTAAGAGAGATTGGTATGGCCCGTAATGCATTTAGTGCATTGTCACGTTCTATCATTTCTTTTAGAACAATCCTCTCAATATCCATCTGTGGTGGAACATCATTGAATGTCTTAGAATACTTTGACTTGTCCTTGAGCATATTTCGTATCGCATTATTTTCAGCAAGATCATATTCTGATGTTGATGAAAGAAGGATCTCAACTGCATACTCAAAATTTCTCTGCAGTATGGCTTTTCCTATTAGATGTGATACTGCCCTCTTACTCCCAAATCGTTGATAGCCAAAAAAATTCAAGATCTTGTTATACTGGTCAAACTCTGAAATTTTTGAAAAATCAGCATTCTGAATCCTTATCTTGAAATGATTCCCAATCATGTCTTTTTTTGTGAGGGGTTTTTGTACAAAGCCAATTCTTTCAAGAGTGTACCTGTTCGTTGATATGTTCTCATGATGCCGTGAAACATTCATGTCGCAAACAAACTGTTCAGTAGTGGCATTTGCATCCTTTAGACCAAGGGCTTTCAATCGTAGACCATATCTCTTGAATACTTCAGATAGAACATGATTGGTATCAATTCCTGATTTTCTTAATTTGAAGACTGCATAGTTTCCAGACTTTGAAATATTGCCAAGTGTTTTTTCATGCAATATTTCTGACACAAAGAATTCTTCCTTATCTACTCGTATCTTTCCACCAATGCCATTTGTTTTGGTAGAGTAGACAGAAATGCCAATTATGTCATCTAATTTTGGAACCACTTCTCTACTGTATGGTGACTGTGATGAATTGTGACTCTGTCACATCTTGGTACCTGACACCAACTACCACATTATAGGTTCCAGAAAGTGCAAAATAATCAGCCGAGAGATTTATTGGTATCGTTTCTTGTTTGCTCAAGGCAATTATCTTATCAGAAGGAGTAACTCTGAGGTCTTGCGTACTTGCTGTTTCTTGTGTCATTACCTCAACTGTGCCATTTAGCTGTTCATTTGGGTTAAGCGTGATATCGACTGTCTCATTTTGTCCTCTGTGTAAAATAACGTTTGTAGTAGATGCATTTACTCCGAGTGGTAGTGGAACAGTTGAATCAAGCACGCCAATGTTGTTTTCAACCCATTCTGGGAACCATACTTTGTTGTGTGCGACTGTAAAATACAACACTTGGGCAACTCCACAGTCTGTTTGGTTACCGCAATCTGACCAGTTAGGGTTCTTTGATGGTACTAGATACTCCACGAGAGATTTCTTTACGGGATCGAACATTGCAAGAGAATTTGCGACCTGTTCGTTGAACCAGAGTCTTCCTTGATCATCAAATTGGTTCCAGTATGGCCTTGTAATCGGTGTCTTGATAAGTCCTGAAGCATTACCATATGTTGAGATTGGCGGCGGTACAGTGATGTACTTTGTAAACTGTTGCGATTGTGGGTCAAAACTAACAAAATAGCTACTTGCGGTATCTGTTATCCATATCTTACCACTTGGCCCAATTGAGATACCGTTTGGCGCAAGTATTCCAGTAGGAAGCGTATAGTTTGCGAACTGTGAAGTGCTAGGGTCATAGTTTACAAGCAAGCCTCCAAGCTGATAAGTCCATACCGTGTACCAGATCTTGCCTGCAGAGTCAACTGTCATGTCACTTGTAAAGTTGTAATTTCCAGGAGACAAGATGTTTATCGTATTCAAGTCAGTTCCAGTCTGATTTGTGCTAAAAATGGAGATCTTTCTTCCCGTAAAGTCATTTACAAGTATATCAGAACCATCGGGTTTGAGGATCTGGGGGAATGATTCTGATTGATTGGCAGTTCTTGGATAAATAAAGCTAGAGTAATTCTTTGTTTGTGTATCAAACTTCCATATCAGGTTATGTTGTGAATCGCTGAACCATATGTTTCCATCTGGGGCATATTGGATTCCCCACGTCATTGATTTTTCACCTTTCTGCCATAATGGGTTGTTGAATTCTTGGAATGAATCTGTAATAGGATTGAACTCGCCAATATTTCCTGTGTTAGTTTCAGTAAACCAGACATTTCCAGATGGGTCAGTAGTAATTGATAGGGGCTGTGTACACAAAGTGGGAATTTTAAACTCGCTGATGTATTTGGTCGAATGCGTTTCATTATCACTTTGGCAAAAGGTTGTCCATTTGTCTGGCGAGTAGTGATCCTCTGGGGTTCCAGTTGAAGCAGCTGGTGTAACACTTGTCTGCGGATTGCCTTTAAAGTAACCTGCTCCTACTACGGTTATAGTTGAAATTACGAAAACTGCCATAAACCCAACAGCTAAAAGCTTTTTTGCGTTCTTCTTCACAGAAAAGTGGCTGTTTTTACCTTGTTATATCTTATACGAAGCCTAGTGTCTTTTGTCTTGATATGACACATGTAAAACAAGCTGACCTTTATAGAACATGAATAATGTTCTATAAGACAAATATTAAACGTGAACGTAAATATTTTGTATGTCAAGTGAAGATCTAGAACGCCTAAATCTTTTGGATGTAGTTATGAACCAAGGAATACGCGCACTTTCAAGAACTGAACTTGAGCGTCTACATTCTCTTTTGGAACAAAAAGACTACAGCCACGACGCAAAGGCAGAAAAATCAAAGAAAAAACTTCTCAAAAAAATATCTGTTGCAATTTATGATCACAATGAAAAACATGGCAATTCATTTAAAACAAGCTAGAGGAAAGGTCAGGCGATGATAGGCAACGTCATTCATGAAATATTCAGTGATGCGCTGTTCATAAAATATGGTCTGATTGGTCTTTTTTTCAATGGGGTGTTTTCTTCATTTATTCCAATACCAACAGAGGTTACAACCTCCACCTTGCTCTTGGGTGGTGTAAAGCCAATTGATGTTTTTTTGGTTTTAACGATTGGCTCTATAATCGGGGGCTACATTGCATATTATCTGGGATATAACGGCAGACTGATAGGAAAGTTTCGAAAATCCGCTCCAAAATATGAACAAAAAAGTGTGAGTATCATGACCAAATATGGGTGGAGCACAGTAATTTTCCTGTCTCCTTGGATTCCAATAATTGGGGATATTGTGTCAATCATTGCTGGGACAAAAAAATATAACATCATAAAATATTCCATTGCAATGACAACCGGCAAGGCCGTAAAATCTATTGCAATAGTATTCTTTAGCGCTCACTTTTTGCACTGGCTGTTACATGTTCTGCATTAAGTCAAGGTATATTACTTGTCTACTAGAACAAAATCTTGTGAAGACAGCTTGTCCGATTAATTATGATCTAGAATTTGAACCAGACTTTGACAAATTCAAGTTTCGAGGAAAAGAAAAAATTCACATCAAAATATTAAGGCCAACCAGACGTCTTGTACTACATTCGGCAGAACTTGAGATAAATGACTGTACAATAATCTGGAATGAAAAAAATCTAAAGGCAAAAGCAACGCTTGACGAGAAAAATGAGAAACTTGTTCTAAGTTTTCCGCAAGAAATATCCGGTAAAGCAATACTTTTGATTAATTTTGTAGGAACACTAAATGATAAACTAGTTGGCTTTTACAGAAGCAAATACGAACACAACGGAAAGGAAAAACATCTTGCAACCACCCAGTTTGAGGCAGCAGACGCAAGGCGTGCATTTCCATGCTGGGACGAGCCAGAAGCCAAGGCAACATTTGATGTTTCACTAATAGTGGACAATGGTCTAACTGCAATCTCAAACATGCCTGTTGTATCAAGCAAGAGGATTGGCAAGAAGACGATATTTAGATTTGACAGAACTCCAGTAATGTCAACATATCTTCTATATCTGGGGGTTGGTGAGTTTGAATTTCTTCAAGGCAAACTGGGAAAAACCATTATAAGAATTGTTACCACTAAAGGAAAAAAATTACAAGGCAAGATGGCGCTCGTATTTACAAAACAATTTCTATCGTACTTTCAAAATTATTTCAAGATACAATATCCACTACCAAAGCTTGACATGATAGCAATCCCGGATTTTGCGTCAGGAGCAATGGAAAATTGGGGTGCAATCACCTTTAGGGAAACAGTATTGCTATACGATTCAAGAACATCATCTACTGATACATTGCAACATATAGCTGAAGTGGTGGCACATGAGCTTGCACACCAATGGTTTGGTAACCTTGTTACAATGAGGTGGTGGAATGATCTGTGGCTTAACGAAAGTTTTGCAACTTTCATGGCAACAAAAGCAGTAGACAAGATTTATCCTCAATGGGATTTCTGGGATCAATTTCTGATTTCAGAGATGACAGGAGGCCTCAGTCTTGACTCACTAAAGTCATCCCATCCAATTGACATTGATGTAAAGAGCCCAGCAGAGGTCAGGCAAATATTTGATGAGATAAGCTACAACAAAGGTGGAAGCGTACTTATGATGTTAGAGAATTTCATAGGCCAAGAAAATTTCAGAAACGGAATGCACGGCTATCTTAAAAAACATGAATATTCAAATGCGACAACCGACGATCTCTGGAACTCACTGGGCGCAGCCTCAGGAAAGCCAGTGCGTCGCATGATGAATACCTGGGTAAGACAGATTGGTTATCCTATAATTGAAGCGGCAAAAGTTGGCTCTAAAATAAAATTATCTCAAAAGAGATTTTCACTTGAAAATACTAACAAGGCTTTTCCTGGAAAGTGGATAATACCGATCTCTATTAGAACAGAAGATAAAGTGATCACAAAGATGATGAAGAGTTCCACTATTGTTATTTCACATTCAAATAAATGGTTTAAGGTAAATGATGGCCAAAAGGGATTCTACAGGACAAAATATGATACAGAATCATTAGAAAAACTAGGTGTATTGATAGAGGAAAAGAAGATATCAAACCTTGACCGCTGGAGCATCCATCATGACCTGACCGCGCTAGTGCTCTCAAACCAGTATCCACTCAAGTATTATCTGGACTTTGTGAGCCACTATGAAAATGAGGATGATTATGTCGTATTGTCAGATATAGTTGGGTTTCTAAACTTCTTGTATGTGATGCTCTCAGGCGAAGAGTTTTGGGATGAGATAAGGGAATTTAATCAATACTTTATGAGCATAATATTTCAAAGAATAGGGTGGGATCCAGTCAAGGGAGAAAAACCTACACATGCACTATTAAGAAGCATTCTGATAAGCTCACTTGCAAAGCTTGACGATCAAGACATAATAAAAGAAGCCAAGTCAAGGTTTACAGGTCTTCTTAAATCAGGCTCACTAAATCCTGATCTACGAAACGCGATATATTCTGCTGTTGCATGGGATGGAGACTCCAAAACATATCGCCAAATGATCGGCTTGTATCACAAGGCATCAACACAAGAAGAAAAGGTAAGATTTCTTGGTTCGCTCTCAAACTTTAAAGAAGAGAAATTGCTTGCCAAGACTCTGACCTTTACACTTTCAAAAGATGTCCGAACACAGAATCTCTTTGTGCCTGTTGCAAGGATTGTGGCAAATCCACATGGAAAAGAATTGGTGTGGCCTTGGATAAGAAAGAACTGGAAAATACTAGTCAAGAAATTTGGTGTAGGCAACCCACTACTTAACAGAATAATTGGAAGTGTGTCTGTCATGGCTGACATGCAGCGCGAAAAAGAAGTTCGCAGCTTTTTTGCAAGAAACCATGTTCCAGGAACAGAGATGAAACTTGCTCAGAGCCTTGAAAGAATTAGAATCCATACCAAGTTTCTTGAAAACGTAAGAAAAGAATTTGGACAATAATTCTTTTTGACAAGTTATCAATATTTAATAATGCCATAAAATCAGCAAACGCTAATGGCAAATCCGTCCCAAAAAAAACTAAAGGCCATATCCATAATGTTTCTACTAGCTGGTGTTTGGGGACTTTCCATGGGAATCTTCTATTTCAAAAATCCAAGTTTTCCTCTTGCTGCACTAGGAATAATAAATATAACACTTGGGGTTTTCTTAGGATTCAAACAGATGAGAAAAGACAACTCGGGGATTCAAAAGACCAAAAAGCAGTGAATATCTTACAATATTTTGGAACTGTTTTTATAATTTGATACCATGAAAGTAAGGAATGACTGACATAAGCATAACTTCTTTGCTTAGGACAGAATGGATTATTCCAATATTTCTTGGCATGATATTTCTTGCCTCGCTATTTGCTACTAAAACAAAAGTACCGTATACCATGATTCTGGTAGGAATAGGAATCGCGGTATCTTTTGTACACGTATCAGGATTTGGTCCAATTGAAAAATCTAGGTTTCTTGTTGATCCAAAATTGATTCTATATTTTATCGTACCCCCACTAATCTTTGAGGCCATGATGAAGATAGACAGGGAACAATTCAAAACAGTGCGAATCTCATCATTACTGCTTGCCACTCTCGGAGTAGTTCTTGCTACACTGGTGGGTGGATTCTTGTTATCGTATGTTGCCGGACTTCCAATTATTGTTGCCTTTGCCTTTGCAGCACTGATTGCACCTACAGATGCGGCAATTGTAATTCAAATATTCAAAAAAATCAAAGTTCCTGCAGCGTTGACAATGCTCATGGAATCCGAGGCCAGCTTCAACGATGCTACCGGCCTTGTCATCTTTTCTTCCATTGTAGCGCTAGCTCTTGCCCAAGGTTCTACGTTAGAATCATCAGATACAATCAGCCAGATAAACGTCGATATTCTCGCACAGACGGGCCATTTTGCCATAGTATTCTTTGGAGGAATAGCGGTTGGACTTGGCTTTGCAGTAGCGGCAAGATTCCTCATGAAACTGATGAATGAACCCCTACCTGAGACTGCACTTTCTGTTGCTGTCTTGTTTGGCTCTGTTGTTGTTGCAAACGCATTACAGCTCTCTGGTCTTGTTGCAGCAGCTGCATCTGGATTATATTTTGGAAATCTTGTCATGAAAGGAAAGGGCATAATGAGTGAAAAGGCACAGCTATACAGTGCACACTTTTGGGAGATGATTGCATTTTTTGCAAACTCGGTGGCTTTTCTATATCTTGGACTGAGCATGGATATTCTCAACATGGAAAAGAATTTGCCGTTGATTGCAATGGCATTTGGTGCAGTCTTGGCTGCACGAGCCGCATCTACCTACCCTATACTTGCTGCAACTCACAGATTTACACATGAAAAATGGCCAAATGCCTGGAGACACGTGGTGATGATAGGCGGTATGCGGGGAGCCCTATCCGTTGCTCTTGTGGCTACACTTCCACAAAGCAACTTCAAAGATATATTGGAGCCTATGGCATTCGGAGTAGTCCTTTCGTCTCTGATCATTCAATATCCTTTGCTATCAAGATATATCAAGAAGGCATTCCCAGAAACTGTGTCTAATTAAATTATAGTTTTACTGAGAATTTTCAAGGTATAAAATATGCGAGGATTGATGCCAACACTGAAAACATTAGATTATGATAGTATATTGAAAAGAAAAATATTTTTTAAAAATGTTAAAACAGATTTTAATTAGCTCATTTAAAATGGCACAGGTGTAAGCTTAAATCATCAAACGTGTCGATAATAACTACAGACAGATATAGAATTGACACAAAATCAAAATGAATCTGTTGGAATAGTATCAGAAGGTAAGAGCTATGCCAAACTTGGTAAACATAAGCATGCTATATCATTTTTTGATAAGGCACTAAAGACAGATCCCTTGAACCTAGATGCACTATACAATAAGGGATTATCGCTTATCCAGATGAAGAAACATAAGGATGCTATCACTTGCTTTGAAAAAATACTTGAAAAGGATTCGGAACATCTCTTGGCCCTCAATAGCATGGGAAACTTGTATGCTGAACAACAGCAATTTGAGCGAGCCCTTAATTTCTATGAAAAGGCATTAAAAGTAGACCAAAATTATGTACCGGTCATCTACAACAAAGGTATTGCAGAAATAGGTGTTGGGAAATATGACGAAGCTTTGAGATGCTTTAATCAGGCCTTGTCAGTTGAACCTGATAACATATCTGCAACTTATTTTAAGGGTCTTGTGCTCGGAAAACAGAAAAAACATGATGATGCAGTGTTGTGTTTTGACAAGGTAATTGACAAGGAACCAGAAAATTTTGAGGCCTTATTTTACAAAGCAACAAGTCTTGCAGAGCTTGGTAAACACCAAGAGGCCATTATATTATTTGACAGCGTTCTAAAAGATAATCCAAAAAATGGTACTGTGATTTATTCAAAGGCAAGAAGCAAGGTAGAGCTAGGCGAAGATCTAGAGGCTATGGAATTGCTTGCCCAAGCCATTTCATATTATGGAAAGACAATAAAGGGATGGGCAATAAAGGACCAGGCATTTAACAGATTAAAGGACGATCTGAGATTCAAAGCAGTTGTGAAATAGTGTACGTTGGTAAAGAAAAGATGGAAATACTGTCATCAAAACAGAAAATAGTTGCAAGATCTTTTATCTCTATTTAGGATTAGATTTGCAGAAGATAGCAATAAACGACTTGAAAAGTAATTGAAAAATCATCCGTGTTGAATTCTACCAATAAAAATTTCTAGCATTAATTATAGGGCACAGAAATCCTTTCAATCAAGCCAAGAAATGATTAAAAGAAATTACAAACCCTAAAAAATAGGAAACAAGCAAATAATCCCGTGAAAAAGTGGTATGTTCTTCTGCTAGTGATGGGAGTTGTATTGCCGTCAGTCATACCGTTGGCACACGCACAACTGGGTCAAGCTTCAGCCAGCATACAAAATGGAGTGTGGTCAGTACACGTAAACAAACAGGTGCAGCTTGCAGCTGATGTAACAAATGGACTTGATACAGATCAGCCATTTGCCTATCTTGTACAAGTAATGGATCAAAATGGCGTTGTAGTCCAGCTTTCCTGGCTTACTGGTACCCTAAGTGCTGGCCAGTCCCTTAGTCCATCGCAGTCTTGGACACCGACTGTGCCAGGAAATTATACGGCGCAGATCTTCGTGTGGTCTGCAATAAACAATCCTAGCGCCTTGTCGCAGCCTCTTACCATGAAGATAACAGTAACCTAAGTTACGAATTGTGTTGACGAAGATTTTGCCAATGCATCTTGGCTGCAATAAAAAAGCGTGTAATATGATGTCATTAAAGGTGCTTTTTGAAAACCTTTGGTTAATAGAACTTAGTTACGCATTGGTTATAATTTGGGGTCAATAAAACAGACCTTATGAATAGAAAAAACGGTCTTATCACAGGCATTGCCCTTGCTATATCATCTGTCTTCTTCTTTCTCTTTATTGGCTTTCCACTTTTTAACCAACAGTCCGGAGATCAAGTTGATTCGCCATTTACTTCCAGCACTCAGTCTCCTGATACAATAAGCACAATTGCAAGCGACATAGACTCTTGCGTGGCAAATCCGACATCAGACTGTGATCAAGAAATGTTGCAGGTATCAAAATTCTGTGACCAAAACAGGGGACAGGAACAGAACTATCCTTTTTGTTCTGACTCTAGGATCCAGATGTATCTTGAACACAGAGACATGGCACAAATAACAGTCAATGGCGCAGGTGGCAGCTAAAGTCTCTATGCCTTTCTGTGTCTTACTATTGTAAAGTTTCCATCCAAGATGACACTGTTTGCCAAGACGTACTCCTTGGTTCTCTCGTCATCTAATATTGTCGTGAATTTTGGCGTGATTCTGATTATGGTTCCAATGTATTTTTCAAGAGTGCTTGTTATTTCCACGCGGTCACCTTCTGAATAAGGAAGCTGCTCTGAAATTGAGATATCTTTTAGTATTCTAATGTTGCCTTGTATTATGGCATTATTTGGAACAATGTATTCTTTACCCTCATCTGTCTGTACTGTAGTATAAAACAAATCTATCTCTGCAATTTTTCCTCGGACGTTATCACTCACAACACTAATAGAATCTCCTATTTTTGCTGGGTAGGTTGTAAGTATCAGCCCACTTGAAAGTATATTTCCTACAATGGTAGATACACCAATACCTAGTATGATTGCAGCCACGCCTCCACTGACCAGGATCTCTTGAGGGTTGACATTTAGCTGGTATAGAACTGAGAGTGCTGCAATAAGAGAGATAAATATTATGACAAAAAATGATAAGCTTGAAGAAAACTGTGGATGTGTTTTACTTGCAAACCTCTTTACTAAACGTCTTGTTGCTGTAATTATTACAAATGCTATGATCACTGTAGCCGTGATAGCTGCAATCTGAATGTGGGTATGCGTGATTCCAACTAACGGTGCAACAAATATCTCAAACATATGAAGAAAGGCCCACGTGCCTACTACTGTTATAATCGCCTTTATCGCAAGTGAGTAAAATTCTTTATGCAGTGTCTTGTCATGTAATTTAGTATCATTATGTACTGCATTTAGAATGTCCTTGGGACTATCAGCAGATACAGGCATCGATGCTTGTGTAGCATTTGGTATTATTATCTTATGTTATTTCTCGGTAGCCTTGAGAAATCTAGTCATGTTCTTTGCAACTAGAGGCACCACTTTTTTTGTGATTATTTGATGAAAATTATCTGCATCAGCATCAAATGAAAGCAATAGGACATGTGCTAACCTGCTATTCTCATCTGCAATGGGAATGGTGGCTCTTATTAGC
>JASHOW010000038.1 GCA_030038445.1 Nitrosopumilaceae archaeon | reverse complement strand
AACTGAGATGTTTACGCCAGAATTCAATGACAAATTTATCGTTCAAGTAATAGCTGAAGAAAAAAACGAAGATGTCATTATTGCCATAATCAAGGATAATGCGAAAATCGGCAAGATCTTTGTCTCGCCTATTACTCGAGCTATAGATATTTCGTCACAAGCAGAGAACGAAAAAGCAATTTAAGTACGAATATCGTCACGACATATTTTTGACTAAATCCGCCAGTAAATGAATTATCCATGCGACAGATTGTCTTCATGTTATAACAAATGCACTTTACAGTATGATAACAAAATTCAAGATAGTTTTATTGCACCTAATCTAGAAAACTTGCTCATGATAAAAAATCTAGATGCGGTACAGTACTACAGCTGGAAAGCAAGGCACATCAATGTATGCGTTGAATTGTCTGTTGTTTTGATATCCACGTATTTTATTGAATTTTTGGTGATCTGGCTCTAAAGTAGAAAATTGCAGACATCATTGCAACGGTAAAAGCAATCATGACAACAGGACCGAACTCTGGAACTGCATGCGTGCTAGTTGTGGCACCAATTGTGGTACCAATTATGGTTATCTGTGTATTACTAGATCCAAAAGGAATGGCAAGGGTTCTGCTGTTTGGATCAGTTCTTGTTTCATTGAACGTTGTAGACATACCATCATCATCCTGTACGACAAATGGTTTATCTTGATTACTATTCTTGGAATCCATCAAAGATCTTGGTATGGTAATAGTTATGGTACCAATGCCAGAAGGCTGAATACGTATTGCCAATGATTTTGTAGTAATATCTGGCAGAATAGTCAATACCTTACCGTTTGTTATTGCATATGTTACATTGTAGCTTTGTCCTTGCACCACAACAGGTATGGTTGGCATAAAGCCAGTGAACTCAAAGGTGGTTTTTGCAGTATTGTCTTTGCTTCCATAAGTAACATCTACCTCGTAAGAGCCAATATCTGTCCACAGATTACCTCCAGCAGTAACCACTGTAGAATATGCCCCATCTTGGTTTGGCGATGTCTGTCCGAGCAATACTATATTACCCGAAGGATCTCTTACAACTATTGATATCGGAACATTGAGTTGTGTGCTTACCGTGCCAGAAATTGTCATCTGATCTCCGTCAGAATAGACTGTTTTATCAGTAGCCACAGTAATTGAGGCAGTACTGGCTTGGGCATATGCAGAAACCACACCTAATGTCATAATTGATACCATTAAAATCATGATAAACAAACCAATTTTCAATAAGTAACCGATAATCTGTAGTTATTTAAGACTCTCGATTAATTTTACTAGTTAATCTGTTTTGCATTTTGGTCATTAGTATTAGGTATGTCCTAGACACAGGTAATTTTAGTGAAAACCAGAAATTTCTTCAGTAGGTAAAAATTTGTTATCATGTCATCCTTCGGAAGATGATTTTCCACCATCGACGTTCATTATTATTCCAGAGATCCAGCGAGCCTCGTCAGAGGCCAAATAAACGGCAGCGTTTGCTACATCAACAGGTTCTCCTATTTTGTTTAACGGTTGCCTGTCTTCAAGAGCTTTTCTTGCTTCTGGGTAGTCAAGATATGGTTTTATCATTCCTGCATTTATTATTCCTGGATTTATGCAGTTACAACGAATATTTTTTCTGGCATATTCAATTGCAATGCCTTTGGTAAACATGTTGATTGCAGCCTTGGTGGTACAGTATACTGTCAGATGTACTTTTGGAATTGCCCTTTCTCCTGATATTGAGCCTATGTTTATTATGGAACCTTTTTTATTTTCAAGCATTTTGACAAGCACAGATTTTGTTATTTTAAATGTGCCAAAGAGATTAGTATTGACTAGTGACAACCAATCTGATTCTTTCATTTCATGAAAATGGATTGGATCGTTAATTGTTCCTGCGTTGTTAACAAGAATGTCTATCTTACCATAGTGTTCGTTTATTTGATTGATTGTTTGTATGATTTGAGATTCGTTTGTAATATCGCATGGTATAGCTACTGTATTTGATGTGTAATTTTTTATTGATGATCTTGCCTTTTCAAGTCTTTCCATATTTCGTCCGATCAAGACTACTTTGGCTCCTTCTTCTACAAACCTTTTTGATATTTCTAACCCTATCTCACTTGATGCGCCAGTTACTATGGCGACTTTATCTTGTAATCGCATATCATGTTTTAGAAACAATTACCTAAAAAAGCATTTTATTTCTTAAAATATAAAAAAACGAGAGATCATGGCTAATTAAAAAGTGGTTTAAATGTCAAATCCTGATTTTACCATATCTTTTGAAGCTTTCTGGCAACAAGCAGCAGAAATGCACTATATTGTATGCTAGAATCTGGTAGTGAAATTAAAATATTGTACTAATTTAACGTTTAAGATATAAGGCCTTTCCAAATTGATTAACTTTTTCAGATACAAAAGTCATAATGCGGCGTCTTTTTTGAAACTGGAATGCTAGGATGAAAAACAGACATACTATGAATAACATATCTGCAACAAATGTGAAAGAATTATCAAATGACTCTTGAAGAGTCCCATAATGAAGTGGGTTTGTCCAAATAATGCCAGGGGAAAAATAGATTTTTTCCCAGTAGTACAAAGCAGTAAAGGAATGAACAGATATAGCGAGAATGACGAAAAATACTTTTGTCTTATTGTTTGAAATCTCTCTTACAAAATTCCAAAGACCATAGGAAGAAATGAAAATCACTGAAATCTCAAGTGGGAGAAGATATCTCTCAAGAGAAAAATCTTTGACAATTACAAGTGTGAAAATGAATGTACTAGCAAACCAAATTAATAGCAAGGCTTCAGAAGCACAATTCTTTGATTTGCTAATTCTATAAATTATGGATCCGAGTCCGGCAAAGAAGAAAATGCCCAGAGGTACGCTGGAATATGTCGGCGGAAGGATCTGGGCAAAATTACCATTCAGGTTAAGATCACGACTAGAGATTTGTTTTTCCATAAAACTTGGAAAGACAACATAATGAAACATCGAGACTATTGATTTTATCTGAACGTTTTGAATTGTTGGGTATCCTATATACCAAACAGCGTGGTTGTAGTTATCCATGTCTGTCTTCATTATTTGGATCTCGTGTATTGGGTTCTCATAGAAATCAGGTTCTGCCAGAAACAAACCTAAAAGAGATATTGCAAAGAAGGAGAAAGCCAAAAGAATAGTTTTGACAACATGTTTTTTCTTAAAAATAAAACCTGAATTTTCGTAAAATAATCTCTTTGATATAATGATACCGAGAAAAAGTATAGAGAATGTCACAGTAAGCATTTTAGAATTTAACGCAATTCCAAATGTAACGGCGCTTAAAATGAAAAATATGATTTTCGTACGTTCGGTCTTTAATGAATGGAGTAAAAGCAATAATGATACAAGTGTAAAAAAGATGTAATGAACTTCCACCATTATAGTTCTACTGTACCATATCCAGAGATCATAGAATAGTAAAAATAGAGAGGCTACTGCTCCCACATATTTGTTAAAGAGTATTTTCCCTATCAGAAATGAAAGTACTACAGACAGGGAACCAAAAACTGGCGAAAATAGTCGACCTGCAGTCATCTCTTGAATGGTTGGTCCTTCACTATGGTTATAACAATCCCAATAACATGACCAATTGTAAAAATTGCCGTCATCCTGATTTGTTAGATACATTGAAAGTCCTATGATGATATTTCTAATTGGGCTATATGTTAGCCCAAACGCCGGTATGTGAAACAAGAGATTACAATGGTCTAAGGACTTGAGGCATGAATTATTCCAATTTCCTGTTACAACTAGATGAAAGTAATTTCCTCCCCAACCAAGATATGTAATTTCATCGCCATGCCAAGGCTGTCCATCCAAATTGTATGAATAAATAAAAAAAGAACCAACAAACAGTACAAGTAAGATTAGATAAGTGGATTTTTCAGACATGGATTGTTTTAATTTCACTTGTCTCTCTCTCAACATTAATTCAAAATCTCAGTATAACTTGTAGTTTTTGACGCTCTGCGAAGATGAGGAATTTGTCATACTGGAAGTGTTACTTGACCTTTGTATTCAGGTATATTATCATTGCATAATGCTTTTACAATGACATCTCTGTATTCGGCATTTAATCCTCTTACAATTGCTTTTGAAATTCCATTTTTATCACACAACACAATCATGTATCCGCTTACATCTGTTAGGACGTATCCGCCAGCATCATTTAATATTGAATACATATTTTCTTCTCCAACTGGCTCCCATACATTTGATCTGTTATCTCTTAATGCTAATGCTGGCATGGCCTGTTCATTTGAAATTTTATTTAGGTATTCTCTTGCTAATTTGACTCTTTTTTCGCCAATCTTTAGAGCAGCAAAATACTGCATAGTGTTAATCAAAAAACTTGTTATTTATATGATATTGCATCTAGAATTTCTAAAAGCTCTTTTGATTTGATTTCTTTTCTAGCTGATTCTATAAATTCTTGAAGCTTTTCTCTTGAATACCCCTCGCTGACATATTTTATCGCTTGTATTGCCATCTCGAGCTTATCTATCTCATGTAGCAAGATAGACTCACGTGATGTCTTATCTACATAGTCTTTCCACAAGGAATTGTATTTTTTTTCAAGATTAATAGGTAATTTTCTCAAAATCTCTTTCATTGCTTGATCTTCTACAACCCTTTTGGTTTCTCTTGAAACTTCGCCTGGTATGAAATCTCCTATTATGGATTCAGCAACATCGTGCAGTAATGCCATTTTTATGATCTTTTCAGTATCCATACCAGTACAATCTGCGAGTATCATTGCCATCATAACAACACCATAAGAGTGGTCTGCTACAGACTCTGGGTGCGGTATTCCTATCTTTTCTTTCCATCCTTTTCGTGGTATCTTTTTCAACTCAGATACAAGATAAAAGAAATCAAACAACACACCTTGTATAGAATTGAATCTAGTTTTAGGTTTTATCTACAGATATACGATAAGATAAAAAAGGCCAAAGAATTTGATTTCTGTTGACAAAAATATATACAAAGACTGGAGACGATGGAACTACCGGACTCGTAGGTGGAAAACGAGTAAAAAAATCTAGCCAACGTATTATTTCATATGGGGAAGTAGATGAGATAAATTCTGCCATAGGAATAGTTCTTTCATCTGGGATAGATTTTGATATCTGCGAAATTCTCACAAAGATACAGAATGATCTTTTTGTGATTGGTTCTGATCTTGCAAATCCAGACTTGATGGATTCTTCTAGTAGAGCTACAGACACAATGATAACATATCTTGAAAATCACATAGACAGACTAGAATCAGAACTTTCTCCGATAACTTATTTTATACTTCCCGGTGGAGACTTGCTTGCCTCTCACGTACACTTGGCCAGATCCATCTGTAGACGAGCTGAGATAAGCATCATAAAGCTTGCAGAAAAAGAACAGATCAATAAAACTTGTCAAATCTACATCAATCGATTATCAGATCTTCTTTTTGTAATAGCTAGAGTCATAAATAAACGAAAAAAGATCAATGACATAGCTTGGAAAAAATAAGACAGACACACTTTAATTCCCCCAAAATTGGATGATCGAATGTGCCACCGTAGCTCAGCCCGGGAGAGCACTCGGCTGAAGACCGAGCTGTCGCGCGTTCAAGTCCCGCCGGTGGCACTACATACTTAACATTTTTTATATTAACCAATTTTGTTATTTATTGCCAAGCGTTTGTGTCGTCTATAAGCAAGGTAGTTTGTAATCAAAAGCAAAACCTGCAAAACATATCCGCCAATAATTAACACTAATGCATTATAGAAGGGATGAAATGCTGTCATGATTTCAATATGTTTGTAAAAGGCGCTGTTTCCTACTATGACTATTCCTGCTATGATAAAGTTTGGAATATAGACATGTTTGTAATTTCTCGCAGTCAAGATTGTTAGAGCAATAAAACATCCTTCTAGGACAAGTGCTTGTGGGATAAACCGTGGATCACCAAGAGGAATGCCTAGAACACCTGTAACTGAAACAGAGGCAAGAACTGCCACCACATTTCTTTGAATCTTGTCCATATCATAAAAGAGGCCATATTGTTAATAAAAATACTTGGACCATTTTCAAAATTGATACGAAATTATCTTAAATATGGGGTAAACACATCAAATGATAATTAGTGTCTAAACCATGAGTAAAAGTGCAAATGATTACTGCAAACGAATACTGGATCTTGATGCGCAGATCAGGTTTGCAGGCAAGATTGTCAATGATCAATTGGTATCATCGGCGCGAAGAGATGGAGTGATCCCTCTTCTTGACAAACAACTTGCAGACCTAGCTCACCATCAAGTAGTTGTAAAGGCCATGATGGATAAGATGTTTGTTGATAAGATGGGAAAAACCGACTGGGTTGTAGAATCAAAAGGTAAGGTAAAACTTTTGACAATATTCCAAGAAGACGGCATACTTATTCTATCTACAGAACCTGCCTCTGATCATCATTTAATTATTGAAAAGATAAAAAATATGGAAACCTCAAATGCTGCCAAGTAGATGCATAGTCAATATCATCCCACTTGATCCAAAGAAAATCCATTTTTCCTTTTAATACTAGTTAAGACAAGTTTAAAAGCACGATACACATTGTTGGTTAATCGTCGTTATGGCCAAGGAGAAGAAAAAAGAGACAAAAAAGGCTGTAAAAAAGGAGATTAAAAAGAAAGAAGCTCCTAAAACAAAGCCCAAAGAAAAAACCAAGCTCAAGGAAGACGTCATAGAGGAGGATTCCGGAATAATCGTAGTGGAAGACGATACTAACGTAGACAAAGAGGCAGAACTTGAAGCCAGAAAAGCATATCTTGAGGAAGCCAGATCGCAAGAAGCTAGCGATGATTAAATAGTTTTTCCTTCCTATTGTTTCAAATCATAAACACTTATCCATAATAGTGAGATCAGGAAAGTAATGAGGGCATTGTGCCTAATAACAGTCAAGCCTGGAAAGGTTGACAACGTTATAAGGATACTGCAAAAGGTGCGAAAAACCATTAAAGAAATCATGGTGGTTACTGGTAGAGCAGATATCATAGTGGTTTTGCAGGGTACTATTGATGAGGTAAATAACACAGTCATTGATTTTAAAAAGATAAAGGAGATCGCGTCTACAGAGACGCTCATTGAAGTTGAGGTAGATTTAGGTTGGTCAAAGCCATAGTTTTAGTCAAATCTCCAAAGAAATTGATTGCGGCACGACTACGTATGGTAAGGTCAGTTTACGACTCTTTTGCCGTAAGTGGGCAGTTTGACGCCGTGGCACTAATTGAGGTTAAGGAGCTATCTGAGATTAAAGAAGTCACGACAGAGATTCAGAGCATACGTGGAGTGGAAAGGACAGAGACCATGGTCCAGGTAGTATAACATAACGGTTTTAACAATGTGAGGTTGTTAGATTAAATATGAACATAAAGCACCTTGGAAGCGTAATAATTGCGGTTTCCAACCTAGAAAAATCCGTTCAGTTCTATAGTGAGATAATAGGTCTTCCGGTTAGAAACAAACGGGGTGACTGGGCAGAGTTAGGACGGGATGGTGCTACTGTCATTTTGCATCCTGCCTCCAGACCAATCAATACTGGAACATCCATCGAAAATGGAATAGTGATTGGTCTTGTTGTAGGAGATATAGAATCAGCAGTGCAAGAGCTCAAATCAAAAAATGTTTCAATATACAGAGAGACTGCCATACACAAGGCGGGAAAAAATTGCATAGTACTTGATCCAGACAAGTATATGATATCATTGTTCGAACCGTCATCGGAGGGCGGCCCGCAACAAGCAAGGGGCTTTCATGGCTTTGCTCCAGTCTAGATTGTTTTTCTAACTCTTGTGATAATTTTTGTGACCGAATCTGCGGTCGTATTTTTATTCAACGAAACATAGTAAATACCCTCCTTGCTTTGAAAAACTAGTAGAGTAACTTTATCATGTTTGAATATGGCATAATCCATCTTTCCTATGGCAGCATCAATTTTGTTACGCATGTTAAACAAAATTGAAGTTAGAAAGAATTCGTTTCTTGCAGATTCTGGTTTCAAAAGAATAGCTGTTCCCGGCCTTATGATTCCAGTTAACGTTCTTCCATACTCGTTTATGAGTCCGACATATCTAATGGAGGGTGATATGCTAAGAATCTGTTGGCACTTCTTTTTGTATCTGAAAACTTCTTCATTCCATTTTTGATTTGGTGTTTTATTCACACTAGGAACAACGCATTATGGCTTTATAAAGTTCAACCTATGCTTTCTTTTCTTTGCTCTTGTCAGTTTTTAGAGTAAAGTTTTCTTGTCGAAGTTTCTTGTTTTCTTCTTGCAACGTCTCTATCATTTGCATTCTTGCGTACATTGGATGTCCTGGTACAAATTGGCTTGTTGACATGTTAAACAAGCTAGAAGCATAATGTTGGAACATTTCATGATGTTTGTGGAGTTTATTCATCATAAGATCCTTGTCATTTACTATTTCATCCTTGATCCTGCCAGCATTTGATATTCCCAGTGGTGGGTTTGCTCTAGGTGGAAGTCTTGGAAAAGCAAACAGTGAGTTGAGCATGTCATGTTGATCAAGGCCTAACACTCTTTTAGCATAAAAATACTCCCACATAAAGCCCAGTTGCCCATGGCCCTTATTTCATGTTTACGCACAAATTTACTCGTTAGATAACCCGAGGTGTCAAGTGTCAGTCATTTTTTATCAAATTCCCTTGATCGCAGATCCTTATAGAATGGGTAGATCGAGATCAAAGAAATGTCGGAAACAATATCAATGCACTGTATTAAATGTAAAAAAAATATAGTTTCAACTGATTTATACAAAATTGTAATGTATATTGTTGATCAAAAGTTTACCGATCATCATTATGAACATGTGGAATGTCCAGACAGATTCACTACCTAAACATGTAATGCATAAATGCCATATATTTTTCCGGTCTCCTTGTTGTGATAATTCCACTGGTGTCCCTGCAGTTCTGCTCTTTTGAATAAATCCCTTAAGGATGGATGAAGTTTTTCGTATACATCTTCCCCAATCAAGATCTGATTTGGTCTTGCCAATGCAGTAATCTTTGCTGCAATACTAACAGCAGGTCCCAAGATATCTACATGCGATCGGATTTTGTCTGATCCATAACGCACAATCGCATTCTCGCCAAAGTCCATTCCTACCTTTACACGTAACTCTGGATAATCATACTCGCTTAGAATAGGGTTGATCCCTCTCTCTATGACATCGATCATTGTTTTGGCGCAGTTGACTGCGTTATCAGAAACGACAAGCGGGTTCTCTTCTGCAACAAAGTATCCTATTACTGCATCTCCTACATACTTTAGAACATATCCACCATAATTTTTTATCACATATCGCATTTCCTGCGAAAACGAACTTATTATTATGCCCAACT
Organism: Nitrosopumilaceae archaeon; assembly: GCA_030038445.1. Lineage (GTDB taxonomy): Archaea > Thermoproteota > Nitrososphaeria > Nitrososphaerales > Nitrosopumilaceae > Nitrosotalea. The sequence continues at coordinate 325 of JASHOW010000038.1, read as the reverse complement.
TTTCGGCTGGAAGTATCAGTGACATCTCCGTAGAGCCTACAAGATCTACAAATACTACGATCATGTGCAGCCTCTGTGACACATGCTCGCGCAAGAACTGGTCTGACTCATCTATTGTATAGATGTACTCGTATCCTTTTTTGAGCGAACCCCAGATCCGCTTTTGAGTCTCCTTGATTAGTGATTCTGTATCAAGACAGCCTGTCCTGCCACCGCTTAGCATCATGTCTACAATACTGCTTGTTGGAACCTGTTCTTCTGGTCTAGTCTCTGGTTCTTCACTCATACGTAATCACTCCAATGGAAAGTTGACGCCACATACTGG
>JASHOW010000037.1 GCA_030038445.1 Nitrosopumilaceae archaeon | reverse complement strand
AGCCAGACGGGTGAATTGCAAAATTGAGCATTCATCTTTTTGGAATCATGCACAGTACCATAAACTTGGAATTTTCATACATCAGAACTCCTTTGCACCCGTCTGGCATAGGATACAAATGTTTCAATCGCAACACAGGATCGTTGATGACATTTGGCCTTGCGCCCGTTGAGGCAAAAAACAAAACTATCGCTTTCTCTCGCTTGCTATGCGAAGCCTCCAATAGTTTCTGAATATCGGCAGTGGTGTATGACTTGTCGTTACCTTCTCGTGTATCCTCAGGTATTAGTTTGTGCAGAATTCTCTTGTAGTATATGATTTTGTTCATATCTAAAAAAAGCTCGGTTCCATTAAGGTAATTTCTGATTGATTTTGCCTTCAATCCCCTGCCCTTCAAGTATATGACGTAATTTTCAAGCAACATTTGGATAGTATCAGTATCCAAACCCACCAGACCGTCATAGTCCTTAATCTTTGTAAAGTCCTTGAACTTGTCCAAATAGTATCTATACATCTTTTTACTGTGTTCTGATTTTATGGAATTCTCAAACAGCAACAGGCTTCTTTGCATGTGTTCTATACGGCAACCCATTACTTAAGACACAATTATCATATCTTTAGATTTGGCTTAAATATCTCCACATCTGCTCCTCCTTTATGCCTTCTACAGTTATTGTCGGTGGTTTTTTTGGGGACGAAGGCAAAGGCAAGATTATTTCGTATCTTGCCATGAAAGACAATCCAGTAATAGCTGTTAGGGGCGGCGTGGGTCCAAATGCAGGCCATACAATAGAACATGGAGGTAACATATACAAGGTGCGAATGTTACCAAGCGCATTTCTGAATCCTAGCACAAGATTGTTGGTCGGACCAGGTGTTGTGGTAAGCCAAGAAGTATTGCTAAAAGAGATATCTGAATTTGGTGTTCAAGACAGAGCCTTTGTTGACTATCAATGCGGAATAATAGAAGACTCTCACAAGGAAACCGATTCACAAGGAAGACTGAAAGAATCTATTGGTAGTACTGGATCAGGCACCGGACCCGCAAATGCTGATAGGGCCATGAGAACACTCAAGCTTGCCAAAGATATTGAATCTCTGGCACTATATCTTGACGATATACCTAACGCGGTTAATTTTGCACTAGAAAGAAAAGAAAAAGTACTCGTAGAGGGGACCCAAGGCACTTTTCTGTCCTTATGGCATGGAACATACCCGTACGTTACATCAAAGGATGTTACGGCCTCTGGAATATGTGCTGATGTGGGAATAGGACCAAAAAGCGTAGACGATGTAGTTGTAGTCTTCAAGTCCTATGTGACTAGGGTTGGGACAGGGCCTCTGAAGAATGAACTAAGCCCAGACGTTACATCTGCAAAAGGATGGAAAGAGGTAGGTACCGTTACAGGTAGGACAAGACGAGCTGCTGAATTTGATTTTGATCTTGCAAAAAGGGCCATCATGTTAAACAGTGCAACACAAATTGCAATAACAAAACTCGACGTGGTGTATCCAGAATGTGCTCACATGCAATCTTATTCTGATTTAAGCTCGCCTGCCAAGTATTTCATAAAAACTATAGAGGACCAGCTAAAGGTGCCTATAACTCTAATTGGAACAGGTCCAGATGTGAACGACACAATTGATAGACGAACTAGCTGAAATAACAAACGACTACTTTTAATGGGGTAGCTTTAGGAGGAATTCTATGGCTAAGCATCCATATTATATTGAACTTTATGACACAAATGAATTTTCAAGACTAGTCTGTGCTCTGGAAAGAATTCCGCGTACCTGCTTCTCTTTTACACTGGATGGAAAAGACGTCATTTCCGTCCAGATGGATCTTCTAAAAGAAAGACCAGTGAATTACTATGTATCAAACACAAAATTTGGGCATTATCTTTCCTATGGTTTCAAGTCAGGCAAGGAAGACTGCGATGTTGTCAATACGATAACAAATCCAACATATCTCTACTCACCAATCATAAGGATAAAGTCAATGCCAGAATCACTCAAACCAGAATCTACGGTTGATCCTGAAATTGCATATGAATCACTTGAGCTTGAGGATCTTGCAAGTCTACTAAAGCTAAGCTACGGATTTGAAGAATCACCATTCCCATTATTTGCATTTGCCGAGGGTGCAAAATGGCTTGTTGGCGTATTTATGAACTTTAACGAATCTGATGAGGCGTCATATTTCTGCCATGTAAAACTTGATTATGAACCCACAAAACCCTTCTTGAAATATTCTAGCAAAGACGGAATTGAACCAGCCTTTGTTAGCGGCCTAAGTGAGCATGGTTATTCGTACCTTAAAGTAATAAAGCTGAAGGGTAAACATCCCATAGTCAAGCTATGATAGGTTTCAGAAGAAGAATAGCAAGAATCTCATCAAAAAAAGGCAGTATAATACTTGCCAATGATCTTGATGATGTTAACTCCTATACATTAGAAAAGAAAACAATCTCTAACATAAAGAAATTAAGCGCGCATCTTTGCGCAATCAAATTCAATTTTCATGTGATATTGCCTCTGAGCGAAAAAAGCCTAACAAAAATAAATCAAACAGCGCATAATGAAGGCCTACAGACGATTGCCGACATAAAACTAAATGACATTGGAAATACTAACATGATTGCTATCAAGAGGCTTTGGCAATGCGGATTTGACGCAGTCATAGCAAATCCGATAATGGGGCCTGAAAATCTCAAAGATCTAGTTAAAATGTCTCATGACAATGGCCATGGAGTAATAACCCTTGTACACATGAGTCATCCCGGTGCAAAGCTGGGATATGGACTTGGTATAAAGGATCCAAGAACAGGAAAAATGCAAAAACTTCATGACCTGTTTCTAAAATGGTCATATTCTTCAAACGTTGATGGAATAGTAGTAGGTGCTACGGTACCAAACATTATATCTTCTACAAGAAAAATCATTGGAAATCGCTGTGACATTTATTCACCAGGCGTAGGAACACAAGGCGGGGATGCTAGAAAGACTCTAGCTGCAGGTTCTAGATATCTAATTGTTGGAAGGACAATTCTTAATGCACAAAACAAAATTTTAGAAGCAAAAAAACTTCAACAGCTAAGTCTCGAATCCTAATTCACTTACTTTTTTCAACAAATTTTGAGCCGTTTTGTATGTTAATTTTTCTAATGCGTCGTTAAATCTGAGCCAGACAAACCCAAGATGTTCATGGGATATTTCTATATGTTCTGTTGATGTCTCTGCCAAGAAGAAGATAACTTCCTTATGTACAACTTCGCCATCGCGTTGATAATGATATTGGACTTTATTCTCAAAACCATCTATAAAATTTACATCTGCTATACCTGTCTCCTCTCTGGTCTCTCGAAGTACTGTCTGCTTGAAAGTTTCTCCTTTCTCAATATTGCCTTTAACAAAATCCCAGTGTCCAGAGGGATAGTTCAAAAGCAAATAGAGTTTACCAGCAGGCGACTTGCGATATAAAATTGTCCCAGCTGATCTCTCCTCAATCATATCTGTTGTAATTTTAAAACTAGTATTTTTCCTTTTTATTTGCCAAGCCTGCGACGCCTTTTCTGAAATGTCCTAATGGCCCTCATCAGATCGATTTTTCTAAATTCTGGCCAATAAACATCCATGAAAACAAGTTCGCTATAAGCACTCTGCCACATTAGAAAACCACTAAGTCTTTTCTCACCCGAAGTCCTCAATATCATGTCAGGAGAAGATTGTGGAAGATGTGATGTATAAAGACATGACTCCACAACCTCTTTGTCAATTTGATCTACATCAAGGGAACCTTCCTTGATCCTAAACCCAATTTTCTTTATTGCATCAACCAATTCATTTTGCCCACCATACGCTATTGCTATGTTGAGATAATGGTTATCGTAATTTGTTGTTGCTGTTTCAAGCTTGTTTAGAATCTCTTTTAGAAAATCAGGCAACAATTCAATACTTCCAATTGCTTTTACTCGCATACGATTTTTATGAATTCGTGGATCATTGTACAGTTTCTCCAATCTTTTATTAATCAAATCATAAAGATATTCTAACTCTTTATCGTTTCTGGCTAGATTCTCTGCTGATAAAACGTAAAGAGTAATTATCTTGATATTTAACTCCTCACACCAGTCTAACAGTTTTTCAACTGCATCTGCACCTCTAAAATGCCCATCTGTTTTTAAGACTAGATTTCGCTTAGCCCATCTTCTATTGCCGTCAAGTATTATTGCTATGTGTTTTGGAATATCGCCTGTTCGTATCTCTTTTTCAAGTTTTTTAGAATAAAGGGTGTAGAAGCCACCAAATTGAAACGCCTTATCTTTTATTCCGATAATACCTCGCCACCCTTCTTCCTTCTGTATTTGTGGAAGAGCAGTGACGCTGATATGAGTATTACTGCTAAACCTATGAGTAATGGTGGGATCAACGTAAACGGGCTTTCATCTTTTGTTATGACTGTAGTGAACTGTGCAATGATTGGATAGAGAGTTACAAGTACTATGATTCTTAATATATCAGTAATCGATCTGATACTTCCTCTAAACCAACTACTTAGCAATGATCCTCCTAACATACAGCCAATCCCCATCCACAGAAACGGCAGCATGCCAGAGACAAACATACCGATTGTTTGTTTGCTTATGAATATCTTGAGTATTTCATCTGGCTTAACAGATGATATCTGTGGGCTAATAGTACTGACTCCAGCTGTTATTGATGCAAGAACAAAAAGAATTCCCGCTACTAGTGTAAATATTCTGATGAAGCCAGCTGGAGTTGGTTTTGTCCAATGCGACCACGCTCTATCAATATCAAACGCTCTGATTAGGAACGCTCCTCCTAAAACACTGACCATTACAGCAAAAATCTCTTTGGTAAGTCCAAGCACTGTTGCAATTCCCCCAATCACCAGTAAAATTCCAGGAACTCCCAGAAAAAATTTTGAATACTTTGAATCAAAAGCAATAGCTTTGAGGTATCTTCCAAAAACAGCGTAAGAATATTCTACGCTTCTGCTGGCTTTCATGACAACTCGCTTGACTGACACTATTGGTAAAACATTTTGAATTATTGGAATCACACTTTCGTCATCTTCCCCATCAGACACAATTACTGCTCCATTAGCTGAAAATGTCTCTACTATGGTTCTTACCTGTAAAACAATTTTTTCATCACCCTGCACTCCTTTACTTTCTGTTCCAGATACAATTGCAACTTCGGCTTGGTATCCCTTGCTTGCTAAATCTTCAAAGGTTTTCACAGCAGCAAAAATAGAATTCGAATCTGCATCCTCAGGATCTTCAAGTGCTAGTCGCTGTGCTGCTTCAATGCATGCATTTCGTCCTACTACTGGTGTGATAACACCAGCTTTACTTCCAATGTCATCATCTCTGTCTACGCATATGACTAATAGCCTGTTGGTTTTTGTTTCTATACTACCTTTAGGCAGACTAGTCTCCTTGGTGGACATTGTATATAGACGAAAATCGTACTTCCTATTAATTAATCTAATTTCTACTGAATATTGTCAAAATTGGAGAAAGTTTTGACCATATAAAACGCATTTCTGATAATCTTAGGGTCTTGTCTCATTAGACATTACAATAAATGAGTTGGTATCATTCTTTAACGAAGCCATTTTTGACATCTCATCGGACAAGTCATTAGAGGAAATTCCATTCTTTATCTTACTGGCTAATGCAATACTCTCTGTGAGATAGTCGTTGTATTTTTTCAAGGCCTCATCATAGTTGAGGTAACTCTCCCTCCACTCTGCAGGAGGATTGCTCTCTATGAGCTCTGATATGAGAGAGGTAATTTGGGACGATGAAGCCTGCGCTCTAGTCGTAAAGTCATCAGGTGAGAGGGTATTGTTTAGCATGCTCTGTAGATCTGAGTCCATTTCATCCATTATCAAGGCATGTCTTTCTTTGACACTCTCAATCTCATTTCCATAATCTGATACGATAACGGTTGATCCTCTGTTTTGCGGAAATATCCATATGAAAAAACTTGCAGTTGTTATGGCACCAAGCATGATGGCAGTAATAACAATGCCTTTTTTGGTTACCACTTAAGTGACTCTTTTTAGGACGTTTAAAAGTATAACTGGGGGGTAAAACAATTTGATGATTCAATTCCCAACCTGTTAATTTCTTCAAGTTGGATCATTTCAATCTAAGAAATATCAAAAAAATACAATTATTTATATAAATTCTTTACATGTGATCTGAGAAGGACATTGTAAAAATTTAACAGCCTCTAGTGTATAGTGAAATAATTTTCACAGCGTCTTGCTAAATACCACCTCTTTCGTAAGAAGATGAAATGACTCAAGCATACTGCGTCAAATGCAGGAAGAAAGTCGAGATCGCAAATCCAAAAGAAGTTAAGCTAAAGAATGGACGACCTGCGGTAAAGGGCCAATGCCCAAAATGTGGCACTAACGTCTTTCGAATAGGAAAGCCTTAGAGGACCACTTTCTTCTTTTTTGAAGTAAATCAATATAGGTAGCCATTGACGAACCAATACAGTTGACAAAGAACGACTACGAAAAACTGCTTAAGAAAGTGCAAGATAAGGTATCTGAAACCAGAAAGGGTTCTACGTCTAGATTTGAACTTCCCAAAGTAGACATCATGTGGCAAGGAAATAGGACATTCTTTCGAAATTTTTCAGAATTCCCAAAGGTCTTGCGCAGAGAACCTGAAAAAATACTCCAGTATCTTTCTAAAGAATTTGCAACTCCGGCTCAACTTGCAGGCGATAAGGCTGTATTTGTAGGCAAGAAAGAGCCCAACGAATTCACATCTCTTCTGAATATATACGTCAAAGAGTATGTAGAATGTCCAACATGCAAGAGTCCAGATACCAGGGTGGAAAGATCTAACCGAGTGCATTTTCTTGTCTGTGAGGCATGTGGTGCTAAATCATCTCTAAAGGGCCAATATGCATAATGGCATTTGCTGTACGAATTGTTAATTACCAACGTAGCAAAATGTTGAACATATGTGATGCCGATTTAGTTGGAAGAACACTAATTCAATCTGATCTGACAATGAACATAAGTAAAAGCTATTTTGCCGAGAGAATTGTAGACGAAAAAGAAGCAGAGCAACTACTAAAAAATTCATCTATCATTAACATGGTTGGAACAAAGACAGTTGAACTGTCTGTAAAAATTGGTGTGGGATCATCAAAAGGAGTCAAAAAGATTGATGGTGTTCCATTCCTTCTTGTTTTCAAATTTTGAAAATACAACAATTATATACGTACTGAGTAGATCGAAGACTGAGAATTTTGGGTAAGCGCAAGGTACTAAATGAAAGTGAGCTAAAGGAAATGAAAATACCTGAAGAGGGAGAGATGCTTGGTAGAGTTATAAAATTATTGGGTAGTGATCATGTTTTGGTAAAATGCAGTGATGATAAAACAAGAATGGGTAGAATCAGAGGCAAACTGAAAAGAAAAATATGGATTCGTGACAATGACATTGTTACTATAGCGCCTTGGGATTTCAAAGCTGATGATAGAGGAGATATAACGTGGCGATACACATTATCACAAGTAGATTGGTTAAAGGATAACGGATATTTACCAAAAGATTTCTGATAACGCAACCAATTTTACCAAGTCTGTTTAATTCAAAATGTTGGCTGATGATCTTCAAAAAAAGTTAGCAAAACGGATTGATGGCAGACTTTTAGAAAAAGATAGAGAAAAAAAAATTGAAAAAGATGGATTTGACAAAAACAAAGTTCGTGACGAGGTTTTTGATAAATCCACAATGATGACGGTTTCAGGTCTAAAAAACTCTGGAATTGTTGCTTACGTTAATGGCGCCGTGGGTTCAGGCAAAGAATCCAAGACATATTGGGCTGTTGATCCATCTGGAAAAAACTTAGCACTAAAGATATATCTTGTAGCAACTTCGAACTTCAAAAAGAGACATCCCTATCTGGTAGGAGATCCAAGGTTCACAAGGATAAGAAAAGGAACTAGGCACTTGGTTGAACTCTGGGCACAAAAAGAGTTTGTAAACCTAAAACAATGCTTTGATAGCAAAATACCCTGTGTAAAACCAATAACTGTGATAAAAAATGTACTTGTAATGGATTTCATGGGGGAAAATGGCATACCAGAACCTCTGTTAATTGAGACTGAAATTGATTATAATGATTATGAAAGTGCGATCTCCATTGTTGATGATTTATACAATAAAGCAAATATCGTACACGCAGATTTTTCTGAGTATAATATCTTTAAGACTGAAAAAGGATTGGTCGTTTTTGATCTTGGATCTGCCGTTGGGATAAAACATCCAAACGCAATGACATTTCTTGAACGAGACATTAAAAATATAACCAAATTCTTTGTTAAGAGGGGATTGACTGTTACAAATCCATCTGACGTGGTAAGGAGGATCGTGAAATGATCTTTGAAAAGATTGTATTGATTCCACTTGAGAGAATAGGGGCCCTAATAGGTAAATCTGGAAAAGTAAAGGCAAAGATAGAAAAAATATGTTCAGTTTCTTTATCTATTGACGGCCAAACAGGAGAGGTTATTATTAGCGGAGACGGTGATGTCGAAAACATGATACCATTCAAAGCAGAGGAGATTGTGCTGGCAATAGGGAGGGGATTCTCTCCTGAGAAAGCCATGAGACTTCTTGAAGGCGAAAATTCATTACATATAATTGATTTACGGGAATTTGTGGGCAAATCAACATCTCAGATAGAACGAGTAAAAGGAAGAATAATAGGGGAAGGCGGAAGAGTTAGAAAAAATGTTGAGGATCTAAGTGGAGCTAGTGTATCAGTTTATGGACGTACTGTTGCAATCATAGGAGAGGGCAAGCAGCTAAGATCTGCAGTCCAAGCCATAACCGCTCTTTCAAATGGCAGTACTCACGGGAAGGTTTACAATGATCTTCAAGAATCAAGGAGAAGGCAAAAGATGGAAAAACTACAACTTTGGGAGGGTGAGAATATCTTTGAGTAAAGAGACTTTTAGCCAGATCTCGCCTAGTGAGTTTTTCTATAGAAATAGAGACCTTGCTGGTTTTAGTAATCCTACTAGATCGCTATACACGTCGGTAAGAGAATTTGTAGAAAATGCACTTGATGCTTGTGACCAAAAGAAAATTCTACCTGATATTTATCTATCCATAAAAGCTGTAGATGCAGAACAATCCGATCCGAAACATTATGTCCTGACAGTCAAAGACAATGGTCCTGGTATAGAGTCCAAACACGTACCACATGCATTTGGAACTGTTCTTTATGGCTCAAAATTTGGCCTTAAGCAGGCACGGGGAATGTTTGGTCTTGGTGCTACAATGGCTATATTATATGGACAAATAACTACGAACAAGCCAGTTACAGTCAAGAGTTGCTCCGATGGAAAAGCTGCTGACGAATTTGTGATGTTGCTTGATATACAAAAAAACAAGCCTGTAATTTTAAAGCATCACACAAAGGAATCATCAAGGACAGGGCTCTCTGTCAGTATTGTGCTTGAGGGAGATTACTCAAAGGCAGGATCAAAGATACGTGATTATGTTTCACAAACATCGCTTATCACGCCATATGCTTCTATAACCTTTGAAGATCCGTCTGGTGAGAAATTTCATTACGGTAGAATTGTAAAGGAGATGCCGCCTGCACCCACAATAATCAAGCCACATCCACACGGTGTGGATGTTGAAACAATAAGGAGAATGATAGTGGATACTCATTACCAGATTCCTCCAGTTGACAATAAAATGATAGAGAAAGTAAAAAAGGAGTTAGGTCACAAGAAAAGTTTTACAACCAAAGACATACTTGAGAGAGCCCAAAAGAAATGGTCTGATCTATCAAGACCAGTAAGAACCATAATTGCTGTCATGTCATTTTTGAATGTTGACTTTAGCGGATTACAGAAGATACGAATTGATGATCTTGATGTTGCCAACAAAAAAATCACCTACTGGGATTTTGGAGAATCACAATCTCATGCAATAGATCTTGATCCGGAAAGTCCATACTACAAACAGCTTGCAAACACAGTGCAGGGAGATACACTACTTACCTTTCTGACCAAAAGATTCCAAAGAGTAGGTTCAACTACCGCAGAGAAATTCTGCGAATTTGCAAAATTCAAACCCGAAAGGAGGATAGGTAGCATGACAAACGAAGAACTAGTCAGGTTAGCTGATGCATTACAAAAGTTTGAGAATTTCTTATCTCCTGATCCAAGCTGCCTTGCACCATTGGGAGAAGAGCCTCTTTCTAAAGGCATTATGAAGTTCTTCAATCCAGAATTTGCTTCTGTGCTACAACGTAGTGCATCTGCGTATTCGGGATTTCCATTTGTTGTGGAGATGGGTATTGCGTATGGCGGGGACATTCCAGCAGCAGGGCTTAAGGTATACCGATTTGCCAATAGAATTCCACTACTTTATGATGAAGGAAGTGATGTTGTACTAAAGATCGTCAATGAGATGGATTGGAGCAGGTACAAGGTAAAGGGAGATCCGCCTCTTGTCATAGTGTCTCATATTTGTTCCACCAGAATTCCCTACAAAACCGTGGGAAAAGAAAATGTTGCAGACAGGCCAGAACTTGAACGTGAGCTAAAAAATGCACTACAGTATTTGGCAAGAAAGTTAGCAGTTCACATGTCAAGGCAGGGGGCTGCAGATATGGCAAAGAAACGAGCTAATCTTTATGCAAAATATGTGCCACTTATATCTCAATTTGCAACAGAACTATCTGGAAAGAAAAAAGAGCCAAATTATAACAGCTAATAAAGATGGGAAGTGAAATTGAAGAACAACAAGTCTAAAACAAGAACAGCCGAAGCAAGAAAAGAAAAACTTCTTTCTTTACTGCAAAAGCATGGTCTTAGCATATATGACAATCTTGATCAGGGCAAGTTTCCGCAATTCGTAATCCCTAGCAGATCTGTAAACAACATTGTCTATGACAAGAAATTAAGACAATACATACTGGGTAATTCAAATGCAGTCAGAAGCGCGCGAAACATGTCCCAACTTAGATCTTATACCCAACTTGCATGGCTTGCATTTTTTGTTAATCGATTGGTAAGAGAGGGCAAGTCATCCACACTAAGAGACATTTACTACTCATCCCAAGCATTTAGTATAGACTTTGAAGACCAGCCAGAGTCTGATAACATCATCGTAGACTTGGAGGCCGTAACCTCAAGCCCCCGTGAAGATTTTCACATATTTCCTGAGGAGAGAAGCAGTGTATTTGGTGACCTGACCATTGAATATACGGTGCCAGGATATGAAGGCAAAAGGATGAATCTTTCTGATCATCCAGATGGGTATCTAATAGGCCCAAGTCTTAGCAGCGCGGAATTGGTAGATACTAGCGCTGAACTAGTTATTGCTATTGAGAAAGGTGGTCTTTTCACAAGATTTGTAGAAGAAAATGTGCACAAAAAATTCAAGTCAATTATTGTGGATACCGCAGGCCAGGCACCACGTTCTACGCGAAATCTTTTGAGGAGACTGAATCAGGAAATGGGCCTTCCAGTGGTAATTCTGGCTGACGGTGATGTATATGGCGAACACATTGCTATGGTCATAAAATCTGGGTCGGCTAATGCTGCTCACTTGCGCGAATTGACAGTTCCTGATGCCAAATGGCTTGGTGTATGGGCAACCGATATTGAAAAATACAAACTTCCAACCATTCCAATGACCGAGGCTGACATTAAAAGAATCTATGATCTTCAAAAGGATCCTAGATATCAAGAAGGAAACTGGAAGAAACAATTGGAAGTATTTCTAAAACTTAAGAGAAAAGCTGAGCTAGAAGCATTCTCAAAGTATGGATTGACAAATATTACAGACAAATATCTTCCAGCAAAGCTAGAAGAATCAAAAAGCTTCTAACTTTTTTATCCTTAGAGTCAGCACGCCATTTCTGTACTTAAAGTCATGAATGCCCATGTCTGGCGTAGTTTCAATTGGTACCTCTTTTGAAAAGTGGGCAGAGCCTCGTACGTATAAAATGCCATCAATTAGTCTGACAGTTACCTGATCCTCTGGCCCTGGTACCTCGGCCACAAATACAATTTCATTATCTCCTTTGATCAGATCATATACCCAATTCTTTGTCTCAGACTCTTTAGGAGTATATTGCGGCTGGCTCTCTTTTGTCATCTTCTTGAGAACCTTGACCCAATAAATCATGATTGCACCTGTTATTCCAATCAGAATGAAGCTAACATATCCTGCATCATCTCTTAATGATAATACATAGACAACCCCCAAGAATAACAATACCATAAGTGGGATTATGAAATCAAACGATTTATCATTAGAATATCGGTTTTTGTAGCTAGTCAATCTGTTCTGTATAAGCAACCATCTATCCAAATATAAACACTCGTTGAATTTGCAAATTACTTCTGGTTATATTCTTTAGATCTTCCTTTCCACTTGTCAATTGGGGGATTGCAAGGTTCCCCATCTCTTGAAAAGATTATGTTCGATATTAAATTGGTCTAGGCATTTCCCAACTACGTGGTTTAACAAATCATCCACATTCTTTGGCTTGTTATAAAATCCGGGCATTGCTGGTAAGATTACTATCCCTATTCTTGCAAGCTTTAACATATTCTCAAGATGTATGCTTGTCAATGGTGTCTCTCTAGGAACAATTACCATCTTACGAGATTCTTTTATTGTAACACCTGCAGCCCGCGCAACTAACGTCTCTTCATAACCATTGGCTATGCTCGAAAGGGTCTTCATACTACAGGGTATTATGATCATTCCATCTGTTTTATGCGTACCACTTGAAATACTTGCACTCATGTTAGAATCCTCGGAATAATCATTTGCTAAAGATTTGACATATTTTAGATCAAAATCTGTTTCTAGTGCCAAGCATTTTTTAGCCCATTCAGTCATTATGAGATGTACCTCAATATTGCAGCGTTTTAGGACCTCGAGCATTCTTATTCCGTAAACAATTCCGGAACTGCCTGTTATACCTACAACTAGTCTCATGATGTAACTACTTGTCTTCGTTATTTAATTTCATAGTTTGGACATCTTTAATTATAACAAAATTTGTCTCTGCACTTGTGAGTGTAAACATCAATGATGTTGAAGAAAAGCTTGTCTTAGAGCTAAAGTTGTCTCCATTGCAAGCAAAAGTTTTTGTCTTGGTTGTAAAGAATGGAAAAAAATCTCCGGAACATATTGCACAAAGTCTTGACATATCAAATTCACAAGCACTTGAAGTGGCACAAAGTCTTGTTGATTTGGGAGGTTTTATTGATATTACAAAAACAGAGTTTGAGTCTATGCATCCTAGATTTGCTGTAGTTAATATGTATAGAAGAATGTGTTTGAAAGAAAATATTCCTTTTAAAAAGAATTTGCTTGTTGATAACATATCAATTATTTTAGAAAAACCATATGATGATGCAAGAACTAAATAGAACCCAATATGGAGAAGGAACCATGTCTGTAGATCAAGAGTCTTGTAAACATGAAATAGTTTACTTTGGAGTCACCAACATAAATTATGAGAGAAGGACAATTGGTTCTGTGGATGTCTGGCGTTGCGTAAAATGCAAGAAAATATTTTGTGAAGAAAAACAACTAGGAATTGACAGCATTGTAGATTATGTTGGAATGCCAAAAATATCTCCAGATCAAAAATGGGCAGTTCTTCTATGCAACCTGAAAAAACACAAGGACAAGTGGAAACTTGTTAAAATTAAAAAAGACGATGAAATTCAGCATGAGTGTTTGGGAGAAAAGATTATCACCCTAAAAGTGAGAGACTTTAAAATCGAAGATGACAAGCATTGGAACTTTTTAATTGAAAACTCTGTAAATAAGGCAGTAGAGATATAGAATCTAGTATGAATCTTGAAGTTCATATCAAAAATGTACGTGGAAGTCAAATTGCAGCAAAGATAACGGGCACCTTTACAGTAGATGGTAATTCTTTCAAGTTTAATGCTATTGCCTTTGGAAGAATAGGGGGACATAACATTGGTGCAAAAATTTCTAAACATACAGAAAAAGAACTAACAAAACTTGGCTATAGTGTAGACGATGTAATAAATGACCTGCAGCAAAAATTAATTCACGGGGACATATCGCTTCCTGAGGGACTCAAAAAAGAATCCTTTGCAGACAGCTAAAGCCCTGCTTCTTCCAGTGCTTTGGCGCAAGAGCAACTCCGCTGCTGAGGAATCAAATCAAGTAGCACCCCAAGAAGGTTCTTTGTAGTGTGTACATTTTTTGATAGCGTCTCTAAAACCTCCTTTGCGGTGACTGGCTTGTCTGCCCATACATCATAATCTGTAACAGTAGAGATGGAGACATAGCACATTTGAGCTTCTCTTGCAAGTTGACATTCTGGAACAAGGGTCATTCCTATTATGTCAGCTCCTATGACATTTTTGTAGAATTTGGATTCTGCTCTTGTGGAGAATCTGGGTCCCTCTATGCAGATGTATGTTGCATCTTTGTGCAAATGCAAATCTATCTTATCTGCTGCACTATATACCGAAGTTTGAAGCTCTGGGCAAAAGGGATCTGCTACTGATATGTGGATAACCTTACCGTCTTCAAATAAAGTGTACTTTCTTGATTTTGTAAGATCAATAAATTGAGTAGGAATTACAAAATCTCCAGGTTTCAATCTCTCTTGCAGGCTGCCAACTGCAGATGGAGCTATTATTCTCTTGATTCCCATCTCCTTGAAGGCCCAAATGTTGGCTCTAAAGTTTATCAGGTGCGGAGGAATTGTGTGCTTTCTTCCATGTCTTGGCATGAAAGCAACCTTTCTACCTTTGTAAACTCCAACTGTTATGGAGTCAGATGTCTTTCCAAAGGGTGTCTCTATAGTAATTTCCTTGCTTTCATTTAACAGGCCTGGATCATAAATGCCAGTGCCACCGAATATTCCTATTTCGGCCTGCTCTGTCAATATTTCACCAACGACTCGTATCTGTAGTTTTTGATAGCTTTTGATCCTTTTAGATCTGTCAGTTCTATGATGAACGCAAAACCGATGACAATGCCACCTAATTTTTCAACTAGCTTAGCAGCAGCTTTTGCTGTACCGCCTGTTGCAAGCAGATCATCACATATGAGAACGCGTTCACCTTTTTTAATTGCGTCATTTTGGATCTCCATAGTCGCGGTGCCATATTCTATGTTGTATGTTAGCTTGTGTGTGGCACCAGGCAACTTTCCTTGTTTTCTTACCATTATCATTCCCTTGTTATATCTTAGGGCCAGCGCACAGGCCAGTGGGAAACCTCTTGACTCTATTCCTACAAAGACATCCACTTCCTTAGGATGTATGCGCTTTGAGAACTCATCTACTACAAGTGAGAGTGCCGATGGATCTCTCAAAAGAGGGCTGATGTCCCTAAATAGGATGCCTTTTTTTGGAAAGTCGGGTATCTCTGCAATCTTTTCTCTGAGGTTCACAAGTGATCCACACTCTATGGGCATAAAAAATATTTCTTAATCTAAAATCTATTGAACTGTTATTGGTGTAGTTACCTTACCAGCTATGGATGACACCTGGATAGTATAAGTTCCAATACTGATAGTTGTAGGCACTGTCCATTCTGTGCTGTAATCCCCATCTTCTGTTGACTGTATGTGCAGGGTATCAAGAGTAGAATTGGTCCCAAGTATATTTATGACCACACCAACTGATTGACCTATCCCGCTGCCAGAGATCTTGACAATGTCTCCCCTAGAATAGATTGGGGGGCTCTTGTCCAACTGGATAGTAAGTGTGGTTGGCAATACTACATTGACATTGTAGCTAATGTGATCTATACCACTGGTAACATCTAGCTTCCAAGTACCGGCTATCCCGTCATCAGGAATCCTAAAGTCAAATGATGAAAATAGACCAGATTTGTCCACAAAAGTTTGCTCGTCTTTTATCTCTTGTCCATTTGGATCTGCCAAGGTAAGATCTAAGATACAGTTTGGATTGGCATTACCAAAAATAAGAAGACTGTCTCCAGGAAAGTATGTGTCTTGTACGGTTCTAACGCTCATCTGCCCGCAGCCTGTTTGAAGACCCACTGAAAATTCCTTTACTACCTTATCATTGCCTCTGGTTAACGCAACGGAATAAATGCCAGGTGTATACGATGTCAGGTTAAAAGAATATGTAGCAATACCATCTTGTGCCAATAAAACGGTATCAGAAAACTTTTCTTGATCCGATGGATCTATTATTACCAAGTTTAATGTAGCTCCCGGCGGGCCAGTTATGCTAAGTATAGGTTTGTCCGTGAGTTGATAATTCAATTGATTCAAGGTAGCGGTTAGTTGTACCACTGGATCAACGCCTACTCCAATGTATTGTGATACTTGGTCGCTTCCTTGTGATGCAGTAATGACATAGGTACCTGTGATAGCCGCGGGATCTATCGGATACAACAATGACATGTTTCCACCAGCTGTAACATTGACATCTTTTGCAAAAACTTGGCTTCCAGTAGGGTCTGTTATCACAATAGATAGAGGAAGGTTAGACGTCGTTGTGCCGTTTATCACTACAGTGTCTCCGGGATTGTATCTCTGCGCTGAAGTAGATATTGAGATTTGGTGAGAAGTTGCTATGGTATAGCCTTTGGAGACTTGGTCTTTTCCATCGGAGACTACTATCGTATATTTGCCAAGTGGCATATCAATAGGAACTGTCTGTGAAAATTCATAGTTTCCATTTCTGTCAGCAGCTGCAGTAAAAGTTGTTAGACTTGCATTTGTTGAATTCAATATGGAAATAGCCACTGTACTTTGGGGATCTGCAGTTCCATTGATTTCCTGCGTGTCTCCTGGATGCAAAATGGATTGGATATTTAGAGTCAAGGCAACCGTTGATTGTTGACTTGTTGTAGGTTGCTGTGGGGCCTGTTCTATGGAAGTAGTAAACGTTTTTTGGTTACTTGCTTGGTCCTTTAGAACAAAACTTACATTGCCAGGTTGTTGTGTTGTCGGAATTGTGGTGGTAACAACAAAATTTCCGTTGCTATCTGATGAAAAAGAATCTAGCTGTTGGCTACCTATGTACAATTCAAGTGGTGTTGACGCTGAAAAACTTTGTCCCACAACACGCACATCAAAACCTGGTGCCGGTGTAGCAGGTATGATCCTAAAAGTTGACTCTTCTAGTATTCCTGGATTGGGTGCCTGTGGATGGCTGGCTTGCTGATTTTGCTGTTGTCCTGGTTTCTGATTTTGTTGGGTAGGTGGTGTAGGTGGTGGAGGAGGCGGAGCGCCAATTTCACCAGTTCCTATCTGATTATTATTTGCATTAGATGCTGTCCATACAAGATCCGGGGTTTGCTGATCTGTGTTAATTGTAAATGTTGTTGAATTGCCCGGCATAATTGGAGTTGAAGAAAGGAAAGCTATGGTCGTAGGCGCCGTTTTTTTTCCTATCCAGCCATTTTGTAGTGTAAACGATTCAAAATTGCCATTTTTAATCTGTATGGTAAATGACACAATGCCAGAAGTGCTTGAATGACTATTGGCAACTTGAAGCGTAGTCTTGCCGCCCGCGTTTGTTGCAGTCACTGTAACCGGGCTTGATGCAGCCTGTGCCAGCGGTATGCCAGCTATGAACATGCTGCTAATGATTAAAACAAGAACAATACCAGTTTTTAATAACAATTTAACCCAACCAAACAAGCGATCTGCCTCTAAATTAAATCTTAATGGTAAATCATACATTCTTTGTTTTTAGCGTTAGAGACTGTTAACGGTATAATTCTAAAATTATTTGCTCTCATCTAGGGTAAGGCACAGTTGTTTGTGAGACGAGATTCTGGTTTTGTCTGATGCGTTCTGCTATTAGCCTGTACAAAGACCTAAACTGGTCCTTTGTTTTATCAGTTAAAAAATCCGTCTCATTTATGGCTATTTTTTCACATATGTATCTGCATATCTCTTCTCTATCAAATCTCTCCCATCCTAGATGTTGATTTTCCTTCCAAATTTCGTTTAGGTTATCTATCATGCTCTTTTTCCCCTTTGACGAGATGGTTTCTTTAGTTAATGTTTTGTATCCCTCTTTTCTGAGTTTTACTTCGTATGTCTGATTTACTGCATATAGGTAGTCTTCATCCATGATCAAATCTTCCAAGAACTGCTTGGTTTGTCCTCCAAGCTCAAAGAATATCATTTGTACCTTCTTGAATTGATTTGATTCAAGCTGAGCTGCAATCTGGGTAGATTCGTCAGTGTTGTCAAGCAATACAAATGTGTCATATCCGTGATTTCTGTAAAATATGGCCAAAGGCATGACAGAATTTTTGTTGTAAGCTGGAACAATGTTCAATGGATTCATTGATAAGTTTGGATCTTTTAGAAACTTGTCAAATGCATTGAGATACATGCAATCTGACATTGTTTCAACAATGATTACAGGTCTTGAGTTGAATCCGATCTGACTATCGACAATGGATTCTGTTAACCCACGCGAAAGACCATACAATATTGGAATCAATGTCTGGTCATCAGCATTCCAGTAATCATAGTAAATGTGGCTTAGGTGTTTTCTCTTATCAAGTTCCACAACTAAAAGATTTCCTACAGTGTAATCAAATATCATAAATGGAGAATGAGTTGCATACAGTATTTGATTTGATCCAGCAAGACCTTTGAGCAGATCAGATATCCCTCTTTGTTGAGCCGGATGCAAATTTCTTGCAGGCTCATCAAGCAGTAATATTGCTTCTTTTAGTTCAGCTCTCTGAGTTTCTGCTGCAAAGTTTACTATGAAAGAAAATGTCCACTTGAATCCTTCAGCTCTTCTATTGAGAAGTCCAGTATTGGTTACGGTTCCGTCCTTATGGACATCGGATATTACTACGCTTAGGATATTTCCAGGGTTCCATCTTAATTCTACATGAATGGGATCTCCCTTCCAAGCTGGATTGAGTCTATCACTAAGCTTTCTGCTTGCTGTATGAAGTAATTTTATTAATCTGGAAGGACTTCCTTGTGCCTCTTGGAGCTTTTCTGCATCTAATTCAGCCAGATAAAACAAATTCATGACTGTCTCGGCCTTGTCAAACTCTTCGATGTACTCTACTCCTTTAGGTCTGATCCCCTTTGTCTCTCTCAAAAACTCCTCGAGATCTATATTTCCAAGTATTTTTTTGTAATCTGAAAAGTAGACAAATCTTGGATGTAGTTTATCCTCGATAAAGTTCTCCAATGCCGACCTTTCAGTTGTTCCTATCAACATGTTATCAAATATGTAGTCTAAATCTTGGTAGATCTTTCTCCATTCTGATATTATCTGCGATTCTTCAGATGCAATTAAGTAGATATTGTTGTTAAATTCTGCCATCATATTCATAAAAGCATCTCTTGTTCGTGGCGGAGGAGCGGATAGAAATTTTGTATCTACTCGTATTCGAATGGAGTTTGGCATACTATTGATAAAGTCTTGTATTCTTCCTGCAAAATTCTCCCATGAATTGAGCCTCTTACTTGCTTCCCCGCTTATCTTAATCTCCCCAAAGTCATATTGAACACGAGAATTTTTGTTGGTCCTGTAAATCTTGACTTTTCTTATATCCTGAAGATTCGGGAATTTTTCTCTGATTAATACAGTCTCTTTTTCATTTAGCTCAAAATCTCCTTCAGCAAGTCTGACTTCAGCTTTCAACTCCTCTGTCATTTCGTCACAGAGATCTAGTTCTGAAATCTTTTGATCCTTGTTTAGTAGTGTCAGAGCCTCGAGTATTGTAGTCTTACCACTTTCATTTCTGCCCACAAATGCGGCTAAATCGCCAACCTTGATCTCTCCAGAATCATGAATGCAACGATAAGCTCTTACTCTAAACCTTCTAAGTCGCATCTAGCGGCTATTGCCTAGTCTATGATTTAACTTATTCGTCAACATTATGATAAGAATTCATTTTTCGACCAAATAGATATAAGGGAATTCAAGTGGTTAGATTACGAAATGGGTGCAAGGAAAATAGCTTATGTTGTTTTCGTACTCCCTGTAGTAATTTCAGTAATACTTGGCGGATATGTTTTGTCAAATGTTTTGGCGCAACCTGACAGGCAACTAAACATGTTGCAGTTTAATTTTCCAACTGGTCCTGTTCAAGAGGGTAGCAAAGATATCAAAATAACAAATCTCAACAGCTCTTATCCTGTATCTACGCCATTAAACTTCATTGTGAGAGTAAACAATACTTCTTTTGATTGCGGCGATCTGTACATGACAATTTACAATCTAGATACATCTCCAAAGCAAGTCGTATCTCAAAATGCCTACTTTTCACAGTGTTTTGCACAAACTAATTCGACACTTCCAGTTCATGCAACATTTTCCCCAGTCATCAACGGTAGTGGAACTTACCAGATTGAGGCAGATATGAAAGATAAATCATATCAAAACGACATAAACGTGACTGCTACATTTAACGTTCAATAAATGAATTATATGTTATTATATGCAATAGGCCAAGTAATAGTGAGGAATAACGTTACTGTTATCATGATATAATTATGGCTAAAAAGACAGAAAAAAAATCAAAGAAAACGGAAGAAAAGAAAGTACTACCAAAGAAGACCGAAGAAAAAAAATCTGAAGAAAAGAAAGTAGACAAAAAGACACCAAAAACAGACAAGAAGATTTCTGACGCAAAGAAAAAACAAACAGAACCTGTGGAAGAAGATCTAGAGGATATTGACGAAAAAGAGATCGAAAATTTTGAAATTGAAGGACTGGATATGGAAAAACTCAAAACTACTGTACTTGGCTATGTCGCAAAACGAGGCGACGATGGCATGTTTCAAAGTGAACTCTGGAAGAAGCTTAAACTCTCAAGCAGGGATGGCTCAAGGCTTGCTCTGAAGCTAGAAAGGCAGCATCTCATCAAAAGAGAAAAAATCTTGCAGGATGGGAGGTGGACATACAAACTTAAGATTGCTCATGTTCCTGTCAGTACGCAATCTATCGAGTCTGCGCCCTGCCTGATCTGCCCTGTGGAACAAAAGTGTACGTTAGAAGGTGAAGTAAGCCCAAGAACGTGTCCGCTAATAGAACAGTGGGTCTTGACAGAATTTGCGACTTCTAAAAAGAACAAGAAATGAAATTATTAGATGCAAGGCGAGATCTGTATAGAAGATTAGCTCATCAAGAGGGATACAGGAGCAGGGCTGCATACAAGCTCAAAGAACTGAATACATCTTACAGAATTATCGGTGCAGGATTTTATGTTCTGGATTTGGGATGCTCGCCTGGTGGATGGACTCAGGTAGCTCTTGAATTGGCAGGAAACAAAGGAAAAGTAATGGGTATAGACAAATCCTTTGTTGAGGAAATTCCAAATGCCCACATACTCAAGGGAGACATTGAAGACGAATCTATTGTGGAATCAATCTTTGATTATTTTGGTACAAAAGTAAATGCCGTAATATGTGACCTGTCTCCACATATTACTGGTACGTGGTCTGTAGACCATGGTCGACAAATATCTTTGAATTACTCTGCAAGCAAAATAATGGATCATGTTCTTGCACGAAAGGGTAATGCATTGTTTAAGGTCTTTGACGGTGAATATTCAAACGAGTTTCGAGACTACATAAAGAAAAAATTTGCCAAAGTACAACTAAAAAAGCCTAAAGCCAGTAGAAAAACAAGCAGCGAATTATACCATATCTGCTTGGGATATCTTGGAAGCTAAACTATAGATAAAATCTCATCTATGCGAGCATCTGTCTTAAAGGCTGCGGGATTAAGACTTGTTGCAGTTGCTCTAAAACCAGCCTTGTGAATCTTTTCTATTGTCTTTGCTAGTGAGATTGGTGCAGAGCGATGCATCTGAGCTATCTCATCAATTGTAAAATACGTAGGAGGCATCTCGGTCTCATCTCTGCACTTTTCCAGAATCTTCTTGCATGATTTATCGACCTGGAACTGTGCCTCATTGACAATCATCTCATTTACAAAGTCCTTATTGTAGAGGCTCCCTATCCAGAGAGGACCTGCAAGTTCTGCTTTTGACTTGCAAATATCACACTCATTTTTGACTTCTTTTGTGGCGTGTCTATTACCACAATTTTTACAGTTTAGGATATATCCAATCTCTTCTTGGTCGTCTGTTCTGACAAGCACCTTGACGTATATCTTGTAGTAATGCATGTTGTTTTGCACAAATAAAGGCGCAATCTTTACGTCTAGTCTTCCGGCAATCAGGTTTGTACAGCCTAGAATAAGCCTCAACGCTATCTCGTTGCCATATTTTGTTCTAACTGGCACTCCATAATATTTTCTCTTGCAGGCTGCAGGAAATAATCCATGTAAGACTGTAAGATCTGTGGCAGTTGCAGAAAGTAGGCCTCCATGAAATGTAGCCCGAATGGCACAATCCAGATATCTAGATGGCGAACCAAATGGATCTACATCAACAACTGCTCCTCTCTGATCTCTTCTGGAATGCAAGCTAAGAAACCTACATGCCTCATTTTCAGAAAAAATACAATTTGTAACATTGTTTAATTTTGAAATTTTTTCTGCAATCTCAAGAGCTTTTGGGTTAACATCATTTACAAAAACTTGTTCTACTTCTCTTAATTCATTTGCAATTCTGATGCTCCTTGCACCTATGCCTGAAAGGGAATCAAGAAATGTCTTTGGACCCTTGAAATTTTTCAGAAAAGTAGCATATGCAATTATTGAGAAATCTCTGCTTATCCTTGCTCTGGGGTTGAAGAATGCTGGCTCTCTAGGCGGAGCTTTTTCTACAAGAGACTCTCTGGGTACTAGAAGCTTAGTACTTCCTTCTGTTATCTCAACTAGGTTTGATTCCAACTGTATTGCATAATCTAAAATGATTTAATAAATTGAAATGTACGTGCTAAATGTACACCCAACAGATACTATTTCATGCTAAAACTACAAAAGGGAAAAAGAACATCTCATCATTGTGGCAAGAGATTCTGACGTAATACGTGCACTTGATAAAATATTCAGAGACTACATCATTTATGCCAACAGTCTAATCTCTGAAGAATCTTACAAATCTGCGTCATCAAAGCTTGAAAGACTCAACCTTACCCTTAACGACGTGTCAATTTTTGCAGGCTTGATAAGTCAAGAGTCTTTCTCAGGCAAGGCAAACTACTGGACCGCAGGCATCTTCATATCAGCTGCAATAAACAAGATA
>JASHOW010000036.1 GCA_030038445.1 Nitrosopumilaceae archaeon | reverse complement strand
TTACAATATCCATAGTGAATAAATTCTGCATCTGCTGGACCTGTATATTTTATCAGATCAGGATGTTCACCAGCAACTGTGATTCCGGGTATTTCTGAAGTTGCAGTATATGATATCACTAGAGAAAAAACAAATTTCTTTTGCCTTATTGTATTGATTAAATCTATGCCTACTGTCTCATTTCCCAGAATCTCAATGTCTTGCAAAAATTAATCACTGCCCATAAATTCTAGAAATTCTTTTTCGGTGCGAGGCTGGAGTACGAAATTAGTTTTCTTTTCTTTACCTATAGTAGATGTTGTCGAACTGCCATAATTATGACCAGGATAGAGAACTAGAGTTTCATCCATTTTGCAAACAATGTCAAATAGGCTGTGATAAAGCTCTGTAGCACTGCCTCCTGGAAGATCTACCCTGCCGCAGTTACCGACAAATAGAGTATCTCCTGAGAAGATCTTTCCATCCCCAACAAGACACATGCTGTCTTTAGAATGGCCAGGCGTATGAATTACAGCAAGTTCTGAATCTCCAAATCTTATTTTATCACCCTCAGAGACGGTCTCGTCATTTTTAAGAGTTGACGCTTGGTGTTGTAATATCTTAGCACCAGTCTTTTTCACAATAGCGTCATTGCCCACAGTATGATCAAAATGATGGTGAGTGTTTATAATATATTTTACCTTTAGGGTATTCTTTTCGATTATGTCCAATACCAGATCTAGATCCCATGAAGGATCAAGAACTACGGCTTCATTTGTTTGTTCATCCTCTAATATGTAAGTAAAATTTTGCATACTTCCTACTTCGAGCTGATGAACTTTCATAATACTCCCACCTCAGCTTCAGGTGGAATTCCTATTTTTTCTACTATTATTTTTCCACACATATCCATTCCCTTTGGCATGCCGATCTTCATTTTATGGTATGTGATTGTCACATCTGCCTTTACACATTTATCTACCACAACACCGGAGTCTGGATCTAATCCAGATGGTACGTCTACTGCAAGCACAAAGGCTTTTGATTTGTTTATCAGATCTATTGCAGTAGCGTAAGGTTCCTTTACTTTACCTGAAATCCCGGTTCCCAGAATGCCGTCAATAATTATGTCTGCATCAACAACAACTTGGTTTGGCTCGGATGTGATTATGAGATTTACTGAATTCATTTTTTCCAGTACTGTCCAATTTGAGCTAGCTTCCTTGGTTTTTATTTTGTTAGGGTGTCCCAATAATACAACATTTGGTCTGCATCCAAAACCTGCCAGGTGTCTTGCTACTACAAATGCATCTCCACCATTGTTCCCCAACCCCGCAAATACAGAGATTTTTTTTTCTTGCAGATTTTCATATTTCTCAAATAGATATCTTGCAGTAGCTGCTCCGGCATTTTCCATCATCAAGTCGCGTAAAAATCCCATCCTGTGCCCATTTTCTTCAATTTGCATCATTTGCTTGACTGTAATTTCCATGTGTTTTCAAAAATTTATGTCAAATAAGGGCTTTACCAAATCATAATTTATTGCACACGGCAGAACATGCCTAATCACAACACAAACTAATCTAATTTATCAGATGAAGCGATTTGTTATCGTACAACTGTCAAGTGCGGGAGAAGGGATTTGAACCCTCGAAATCCTAAGATACTAGCCCCTCAAGCTAGCGCCTTTGACCAGGCTGGGCGACTCCCGCAGATGCAATACCCATGTATGGTTTTTATAAGCCTTGATTACTTTTTGAGACGTGCTAATTCCTGTAAGATGTTTTACCTGCGGAAATTTAATTGCAGATAAATTCAAGGAATACCAAAACCGTGTAAAAAGTGGCGAAGATCCAGCGAAGGTCCTAAATTCCTTTGGACTGAAACGATATTGTTGTAGATCTATGATGTTAACATCTGTAGAAACAATTCATCAAGTCATTCCATTTTACGAAGCGATTAGGAGAAGAGAACAGGAAGTTCAATCCGAGCTAGAATAGAATGGCACGGATTACAGCAGTGAAGGGAAGGCTGCTGTACAACAGCAGAGGCAGCAAGACAATTGAGATAGATGTTATAGCAGACAATCAGCACGTAGGAAGAGTTTGTGCTCCATCGGGTGCAAGTGTTGGAAAATACGAGGCACAGAGTTTCCTTGACAATGAGCCTGAAAAAAGTCTAGAAATCTTGAGAGTAAATGAAAAAAAGTTTATTGGATTAGATCCATCAGATCTAAAATCAATTCATGAAGAATTAAGAAGAATAGACTCAACTCCTGACTATTCCAAGATTGGTGGTTCAGTTGCATTTTCTGTTACAATATCAGCTATGGATTGCGCAGCAAAGTCAGATGGGGTACCAATGTTTAGAATATTAAACAAAGATGCTGATCTTAGATTTCCCTTTCCCTTAGGCAACATTTTAGGTGGCGGGGCTCATGCCGGCCATGGTACTCCAGATATCCAAGAGATATTGATTTGTGCTACTGGCTCAAAAACCATCAGGGATGCCATTGAAGTTAATTTTGCAATACATAAAGAACTTGGAAAAATACTTGCAAAAAAAGATCCTGAATTTACCAATGGAAGGGGCGATGAAGGAGGATGGGCTCCAAA
The DNA here is from genome assembly GCA_030038445.1 of Nitrosopumilaceae archaeon. GTDB lineage: Archaea > Thermoproteota > Nitrososphaeria > Nitrososphaerales > Nitrosopumilaceae > Nitrosotalea. The sequence continues at coordinate 3,016 of JASHOW010000036.1, read as the reverse complement.
ACTTAGTAATGATGAAGCGCTAGAGGTGTCAGCCAGAGCATGCGAACAATTAGGATTTACATTAGGAAAAGAGGTTTCGTTGGGAGTAGATTTTGCCTCAACTACACAATGGGATGGAAAGAAAAAAAAATATGTCTACGGCCGCGCTGGTTTTGAGAATACGCCTCAGGAACAGATCGAATTTGCTTCAGGTATAATAGAGAAATACAAACTTGCATATGCAGAAGATGCTGTTCACGAGGAAGCCTTTGAAGATATGAGTGTTCTAACAAAAAGATTTCCAAGGATATTGATAACTGGCGATGATCTTTTGGTGACTAACACGGAGGTTTTGAGGAAGGCGGTAAGTAAAAAAGCGTGTAATGCTGCCATTTTGAAGGTAAACCAAGCAGGAAGTCTTTATGATGCTCTTGAATTTGCAAAAGAGGCATCCAAAAATAACATAAAGTTAATCACCTCTCATAGGTCTGGTGAATCTTCTGACTCTCACATATCACACATAGGAATAGCTACAAGATCCAAGATGTTAAAAGTTGGAGTGGTGGGAGGAGAAAGAGTTGCTAAACTAAATGAGTTGCTACGCATCTCAGAGTATGATTTAATACGTGGAATGGTCGAGATTTAAAAACACGTCATGAGTAAACAAGAAGAATTTGAACATATGGAAAAGTATGTCCTATCCACAGGAATAAGAGTAGGAACTCAGGTAAAGACAAAATTCATGATACCTTTCATTACAAAGGCCACAAATGAGGGTCTTTACATCATAGATAGTAAAAAGACACTGTCTCGCATTCAAACAGCCGCCAAGTTCATCAACAGAGCAACCATCTCAAAAGTATTCATTTGCTCTGGAAGAGAGTATGCAAGTACACCAATTGAAAAGTTCTGTGAATTGACTCATGCAACTCCTATGCTTGGCAGATTTATGCCAGGGACCCTTACCAATCCACTTTTGCCGTATTACATTGAACCAGAGTTAGTTCTAGTATCAGATCCTCAGGTGGATGAACAGGCAGTTTTAGAGGCTACAAATGCTGGAATACCTGTTATTGCGATCGCAAACACAGACAATGTCACATCCAAAGTTGATCTGGTTATACCTGCAAACAATAGAGGCCGAAAATCTCTTGCTGCAATATACTGGTTATTAGCTAGAGAAATATTATTACAAAAAGGAGATCTCAAAGCAGATGAATCAATGAAATATGAGATTGATGACTTTGAGACCAAGATAACAGAGGAAGAGCTTGAGGAAGAGACTGAAAGAATTCCTCCAATGAGAATGAGAAATCAGAGGCAATAATACAATGCAGGTAAGAACACCAGCTGTGGCTGGCATGTTCTATCCAAAAACACAACAAGAGCTAAGAACGTTTATCAGAGATTGTTTTCTGCACAGTTTTGGTCCTGGGAAATTATCACCTTCAACAAGCGCTGAAGACATACGCGGAATCATTTGTCCTCATGCTGGATACATGTATTCTGGTCCAATTGCCGCGAATTCGTATTATGCAATCTCTTCTCTGAGACCAGAGATAGTCATAATCATAGGACCAAATCATTGGGGAATAGGTTGTAATGTGGCTGCAATGAAAGATGGTTTGTGGAAGACTCCGCTTGGAGATGTCGAGGTTGACTCCGAGTCAGCACTTGAGATCAATAAGATATCAAAGACAATAGAATTGGACTTTTTTTCACATACAAGAGATCATAGCATCGAAGTGCAGATACCCATGCTACAAGAAATCTACTCCCATGAATTTAAGATACTTCCCATAATTTTGATAGACCAGAGCTACAATACAGCAAAGGAGATTGGCATGACAATAGCAAAAATAGTCAAAAAGAAGAAAGTGGTAATAATAGGCTCCTCTGACTTTACTCATTACGAGGAAAATGAATACGCTCACAAACAAGACAAATCTTTGATTGAGCCAATACTAGAAATGGATGTTGACAAATTCTATCGTGTATTACATGAAAATCAAATAAGCGCTTGTGGATATGGGGCGATGGCTGCTACCATGATAGCCTGCAGAGAGCTGGGTGCTACTAGAGGTACACTAACAAAGTATGCTACCAGCGGAGATGTAACAGGAGACAAAACTTCAGTGGTAGGATATGCGTCGATCACTTTTTCATGAAATCAATAGCATCAGCACCAGGAAAGGTTATTCTTTTCGGAGAGCATTTTGTCGTGTATGGTACTGGGGCAATACTTTGCGCCATAGACAAACGAATCACTGCAACATCACAACTTTTGGATGAAAAGAAGATACGCATAAGATCAGAACTTGGAAATGCAGAACTTGATTTGGATACATCCTTTGATCTAAACTCAGTACCAGACAGATTCATGGAACCATTTTTCCACATAGCAAGAGAAACACTAAAAGAGTTTAACGAGAGCAAAGGAATAGAGATAGATTTAGAATCTGAGATTCCTGCAGGAATAGGTCTTGGTTCATCTTCGGCAGCATGCGTTGCTGTAACAGCATCAGTTACCGGATTATTTGATAAAAAATCCAAGGAACAAATTCTAAAAAAATCTATCGAGTCTGAGCGCATAATATTTGAGGATGTATCTGGAGCGGACTCGGCTGTTTCTGTTTTTGGAGGATTGATGTCATACAGCAAGAACGGATTTAAAAAGATTAATTCTAAGAACAATCTCAGTTTGATAATAGCCAACTCAAATCAGACTCATAATACAAGAGAGATTGTCTTAAGGGTCAGAGAATTGAAAAATGGAAATGAGAAAGCATTTTCTAAAATGTGTCAACAAGAAAATGAATTGATAGAAAATGCGTTGACTGCATTAAAACAAAGCAATCTAAATGACCTTGGTTTACTAATGTCAAGAAATCAGGAGTTACTAGAGAGAATAAATGTGTCGACAGATAAGCTTGATCTACTAGTAAATGAGGCAGCCAAGACGTCATATGGTGCCAAAATAACTGGAGCTGGGGGAGGTGGTTGCATAATTTCTCTAGTGGATGAATCCAATGCAGCT
>JASHOW010000035.1 GCA_030038445.1 Nitrosopumilaceae archaeon | reverse complement strand
TTGATGGCGAAACCGCAACTTCAATCTTTAAAAGATATGAATATGCCAAGGAATTTCTCCGAAGCCTTGTAAGACGTGGCTCCTCTTTGATCAATTTCATAGGCGACGTTAGAACTAAAGATGGATATCTTTTTAGAATCAAGATTATTGCACTGACCCAGAAAAAACTCAATACATCTAGAAAACATGCACTGAGGTTGATTGCAAAGGATGTGATGGCAAAGACCATACCAGAGATGACAATAGATCAGTTTATCCAAGCTACGGCGTTTGGCAAGATAAACTCTGATATCATGGCTGCAGTCAAGAAGGTAATCCATGTCAGGCACATAGGAATCGAAAAGGCAAAACTCATCAGAACTGCAGAAGCTGAAACCGTTCTGTTGCAGGCCAAATAGATTTAATCTCAGTACAAGACTAATTATCAAGATGTCAAACCAGATAGAGGTCAGTATCGAGATAATATGTCATGCTACAGAAGATGACAAGAAGATCTTTACACCCCTCTCTGAGATGTTTCAAGTAGGACAGGAAGAGTTCGCGCAGGAAAAAATTGTGGGTCATTACGGAAACCCAATCCTACTTTTTAGGACCACGCTAGCAAAAAAAAGAGCCAAGGAATTCACACGAGTTCTGGTTTCCAAGATCTCAAAAATACAGATGGATGAAGTTCTAAACAACATAGACATGTACTTTGAAGATTCTTCCCTATTTCTCAGAATAGGGAAGGGTGAACTTGTCAGTAATGTGATTAGCTTGCAACAAAATAATGCAATAAAAATTAGGATAAAAGTACCAATTTACAAAAAAGACGATATTATAAGAACATATACCGAATTATTGAGAACCTAAATTACAAATTTCCCGATATATTGAGATGGTTTAATAGTATTAGAAGACCAAAGACAGAAGGGAATGAGGTAATATTTTTGCCGCTCCAGTCTGAGCATTAGCTGTGAGGAAGCCGCGACGAACCGACCCAAAAACCTGATCTGCATTGATACGGTTCTTTTAAATAGAGTAGATCCTGTTTTTTGGCTGTGAAAACTGATTATGATATCATAGTAGCAGGGGGAGGCCTGGCCGGAATGATCTCTGCACAGTCAGCTGCATTCTACTCTAATCAAAAATTATCAATTCTTGTCATAGACAGGAATCAAGAGCCAACGGTTGGCAAAAAGACAATAAATGGTTGGATTTGTGGCGATGCAGTAGGTAAGAATACCGTTGACTATATGACAGAGCGAATAAAGATCAGTTGGGGAAGCCCAGAGATTGAACATCCTGTCAAAGGAGTAATGGCATTTTCGCCAGATAGGGAAACTTCGATTCCTTTTGATGGCGATGGTTTTATGCTAAATAGGCAACAACTTCCAAGACGTCAGCTCAGTGACTCAAAGAAGATGGGAATAAACATGCAGTATTCTGTAGCATTAAGAAATCTTCTGTACGAAAATGGCACCGTTATTGGAGTAGAGGGAACGAACCTTGTCACTAATGAACCATTCAAAAAGACTGCAAAAATAGTGATTGATGCAACAGGTGTTACCTCAATGCTAAGAAACGGCCTTTCCATAAATTCAAAGATTGAAAGAAAGATTGATCGTGACGATCTAGAGTCTACAGGAAGACACATAATGAAATTTGAACATGGTGTGGATGATAAGATAGACTTTGACCCAGACTATTGCATCATACATTTAGACCAAGACATTGCTCCTGGTGGGTATGGCTGGGTATTCCCAAAAGGCCAAAACAAGGTAAACATAGGTCTTGGAGTGCAACAAAAAGAACTCCAGAAAAGGAACCAGAGGCTGGGGAAAAATGATGATGTTACCAAATTGATAAACGATTATGTTAAGATAAACAAGGCTATGAAGAATCCAAGATTATCTGACGACCCAAGCGATTCGGTAAATGTAAGCGGAAACTGGCAGGTCTCGGTAAGAAGACAGAATGATTGCTTGGTTGCAAATGGATATATGCTGGTGGGCGATTCAGCGTGGATGCCAAAGCCGCTAGATGCAGGAGGCATAGGACCTGCAATAGTTGCTGCAACAATAATTGGAAAGAATGCAGTTGAGGCAATTGAAGCAGGAGATGTCAGCGAACGAGGATTGTGGCAGTACAACATAGATTTCATTAACGATTACGGTTACAAGACTGCTGGACTGGAGATTTTCCGAAGGCTTCTCCAAACTCTTACAAACGACCAGATAAACTACGGTATGAAACACTTTTTGTCAAAGTTGGATGTAGAAGCCATCAGCAAGGGAGAACACCCTGACTTTGGAACAGTCGGAAAACTAGGAATGATGATCAGAGGAGCCTTGAATAAAAAATTGGCAGATGGATTGAGATTTACTGCACAGCAAAACAAGCATTTGACAGAGCATTATCGTAATTTTCCAAAGACGCCTGATGGTTATGATGTTTGGCACAAGACATTGCATAATATTCTAGATGAATCTTATGCAAGACTTGAGAATTAATTGCCTTTATAGATTGAATAATAATTTAAGACAGTCTTAAATTAAGGAAAATTCGCTAATTAATTGTGCTCGCAGAATCGTTATACATAGATTGGAATAATTCATTTGAAGTTTTAGACAAAGCCTATGAATCAGGTCTGTTTGTTCTTATAATAGGCCCAAAAGGAACTGGAAAGACCACCCTCGTAAGGGAATTTGCTGCAAGAAGAAAAAAGAAGCTAGAATCAATTAACTTTAGTTTAAGAACTCGCGAGAGTCATCTGGTTGGCTCAAAAACATTAGAGAGTGGAACAGTAGATTTTGAGGAGGGGATCTTAGTAAAATCTATGAAGGAAGGCAACATGCTTTATCTTGACGAGATAAATTCTGCAGAAGCAGATGTCTTACTAAGATTAGATGAAGCGTTAGATGACAGAAGACAACTAGTACTCAAAGAGGCAGGCGGTGAGCTAATTGAGGCCACAAAGGGATGGTTTGTCATTGCAACGATAAATCCACTTTCCCATGTAGGTACCAAAGAACTTCCGCCCCAACTTCTCAGTAGGTTTCCTGTAAGGATCAGGCTAGATTACCCGCCAGAAGAGATAGAGATGAAGATAGTAAAAAAATATGTTGTTAGCAGATCTCATGAAAACGAACTTGTTCAGGGAATCAGACTTGCAAATACCTTAAGGCAAGCTGCTGCAGTTGAAGAATTGTATTATTCCCCTAGCCTGCGTGAGACCATAGCATTTGGTAGGATACTTGATTCAGGAATGACACCAAGGCAAGCTGCTGACGTTGTATTTGCAAATGTATACACCCAGTGGGGCAACATAGAATATCAAAAGGTAAATGACATAATAACATCGATGTTTGGAAATTGATGCATTCATTACGGCTAAGAAATGATACGTTACTTGAGATAGGCACATTTTTGGTTAGACGATGGTCCGGAAAAGAAAAGATCAGTCTAAGCATCAAGGACCAAAAAGAGATCCAAACAAAATTACGTGAAAACAAGATCATAATGTTTCCACTGGATAAATACCAAGGTACAGATTTTCAAAAGTACAGGCAGTTCAGAACGGCACTTTGGTATGAATCAATGAGAATAAAACATTCAAGCAAAATTCTGAGTAATGATCATGCATTTGGATTTATTCTAAATACGCTAGATACAAGAAGAATAGAGACAATTGGCAGAAGATATTGGCAGGGAATGGATGAGGAGATAATATTCAATTATGGATTTGCGTGGCTGTATAGACCATTACTCAATTCATTATATGGCCACAATAGAATAGTCGAGGGATTTACGCAGTACCTTCTACTTGGTGATATCAAGGGAGATATACAATCAAATGCGTTTGAAAAAATTCAGAAAGCAGTCACAATTGCTAATGAGGCAGTAAAAGAAGCTGTAGAAAAAGAACATGGAGTAGATTGGCTTGAAAAGAAAGTTTCAGAGATTATCAGAATTTTAGAGATTGATCCACTTCTTACCATACCCATTTCTATTCCAAAAATTAGCTCAGGTATTGCCATGACTGAACAGGACTTTATGAAGACATTAAGCAAGATTGCAAAATATCGTGAAAGCGACTTTGGAGAGCTAGATGAGACAAGAATTAGTGAAGGAAAACAGGTGTTTGAAGAGTTCAAGATATTGCTTGAGGAGGCAAAGAGAAGCGAAAATAAAGGAATCGTAACGTCGATAGCCGGCATCAGCATTCCCCTAGTAACAAACGTGGATGAAACTAAGATCTACGATATTGATTTAATTAATAATCTGAAAGCAAAATTCAAAGAATGGAAGTCCGGGTGGAAGGAGCAACATGTAGTTTCAGGCGATGAGTTTGATCAAGAAACCTACTTGGAAGGTCATAAACCATTTATCACGGATAAAAAAATATCAATCAAAACAAGAATATCCATTCTACTTGATCATTCTTCCAGCATAACTGAACAAGAGATACAATATAAAAAAGCGACACTGGCTCTTTGCGAAGTTTTAGGCTTCTTAAAAGTAAAGTTTTCAGTATATGCGTTTAATACGGAACAGAAACAAGTTACGTGCTGGCTGATAAAGCCTGATAATTTGCAGTGGAATAACGCATCGGCAAAAAGATTGGCACAGATAAAAGCAAATGGCAGCACACCGTTGGCTGAAGTTTACAATCTTTTACTTCCCACCATGCGTTCAAAAAAACCAGACATCTTTCTTACATTGACTGACGGAGAGCCATCAGATCCAGACGCTGTAAGAGCAGTAATGAGAGACTTCAAACTACTTGGAATAAAGATGGTTGCCATAGGCGTGGGTCCTGATACTGGAGGTGCAATAACAATAGCAAACAACTTGAGGTGGCTTGGTTATGAGCGCACTCTTGCAGTAAGTAGGTTAAATGAGATTCCAAAACGGGTGTTAAATGTGCTAGGAACAGATTGATATGAAATGCCTGTCAGTTTCTCAACCATTTGCGGATCTTATAGTTCAAGGAAAGAAAACAATAGAGTTGAGAACATGGAATACCAAATTCAGAGGCGAGTTTCTTGTACATGCACCACTTAAGATAAAGAGAGAGGCTTGTAAAAAACTAGGGATTGATGAAGAAAAACTCAGAACTGGGGTGATAATAGGCAGGGTAGAGATCTACGACATCAAAGTATACAGAGCCGCCAGTGAGATAAAATCAGATTATGACAAACATTTTGCAAATAAAGGATTTCTTGATCATAAGTATGGGTTCCTATTGAAGAATCCAAAAGAACTCAGGGTACCAATCCCGTACAAGGGAAGCCTAGGATTTTTTGAAGCTAAACTAGATTCTAAGGTAAACCACGATGAGATTAAAACAGAGTTGTTTGATGAAGAATACAGATATCAGTGGATCGGAAAACACTGAAAAGATAATCAATAATAGACTAAATTCTGATGCTAGGGTTCTCTTTCTTCAGCTTTTCCCAGTCTGCTAGAAAATTTTTGAGTCCAATGTCAGTCAACGGATGTTTCAACATTTTACCCAATACGTCAGGCGGTAGGGTTACTACATCGGCGCCAATTTTTGCTGCCTCTACAACATGCATAGGATGCCTAACACTTGCAACTAGAACTTGTGTACTAAATTTATAATTTTGAAACACATCATGTATTTCCCTGATTAGATGAATCCCGTCTTGTCCATTGTCATCTAGTCTTCCAATAAATGGGCTTACATATTTTGCTCCAGCCTTTGCAGATAGTATGGCTTGATTTACAGAGAAACACAAGGTTACATTAACCGGAATTCCTTCTGATGTTAGAACTTTACACGCTTTGAGACCTTCTGCAGTTAATGGGCATTTTACAACTACGTTGTTGCCATATTTTTGGAGTCGTTTCCCTTCCTCTACCATTCCCGAAGTTTCTGTACTGACAACTTCTAGGCTAACATCCCCCTTTACAATTCTAACAATCTCTTCCATTGTTTTTTGTGGATCTCCACCCTCTTTTGCTAAAAGTGATGGATTTGTTGTAATACCATCCACAAGACCCATGTCATTGTACAGTTTTATTGAAGCAAGATTTGCAGTATCAAGGAATATCTTCATTGTTTCTTACTCCGGATATCCTTAACAGCATTAGATATATGAATTGATGTCATACCATGTTTTTCTAACAATAATGGAATCTCACTGTCTCGGGCAGATTCGCCAAATTGATCTCTTGCACCTATTCGTCTCATCGGTACAGGATATCGCTCAGACACGACCTCTGATATAGCAGAACCAAGGCCTGCCATAATATTGTGCTCTTCACATGTAACTATTCCACCAGTCTCACGAGCTGCCTTTTCCAAAAGATCATAATCTATTGGTTTTATTGAGAACATGTCTATGACTCTACACGAGATTCCTTCCTGTTTCAAAGCATTAGAGGCATCTAGCGCCATTTGTACTGTGATTCCACATGCCGCAATAGTACAGTCAGAACCATCTTGCAATACAATTCCTTTGCCTATTTGGAATTCTTGCTCTTGCAGATGTATAATTGGAGTTTTTGATCTGGCCATTCTCATATAAAATGGTCCATACGTTTGCGAGATTAATCGTGTGAGTTTTTCAACTGCAACAGTATCTGCCGGAATTAAGACCCTGATGTTTGGGATAGCTCGCATTATTGCTATATCCTCAATTTGTTGATGGGAACCGCCATCAGCTCCTACAGTCAATCCACCATGAGATACAACCATCTTCACATTTAGTCCGTTTTTTCCATTTCTTGTGGGATAGGCTATTGCATTCCTTATCTGATCAACACACCTTCCAGGTAGGAAAGCGGCGTAGGTACTAGCAAAAGGAATCTTGCCTTCGTTGGCAAGACCTGCTGCTATAGTTATCAGGTTTCCCTCCGCAATTCCAACATTGAAGAATCTATTTGGAAACTTTTTACCAAATTGTTTTGTTTTAAGTGAATCTGTGGTATCGGCGCCTACTACAACTATATCCAGATTCTCTTCGCCGATCTTGATCAGGGTGTCCCCATAAACTGTTCTCATATCTGCAAATTCAGTCATATAAAACCAGCCTCCTTTGCAATCTGAAGAAGTTCTGTCTTCTTTTTTCCCATTTCATGAAGATCTATCCATCGGGTTACAAGTTCCGTACCTCCAAGGTCATGAGCTTTATTTATCAACAGTGTTCTCCTTGCATGCATAAGCCGTTTTCTAAATTCTGTTATAGTAAATCGTACATCTTTCTGACCTATGATGGCGCTTCCACCAACGAATACCCTTGCGCCGTCTAAAAAGCATGACTCAACATTTGTCAAGTCTACTCCTCCATCTGCTTCAATTAGGCCTTGAAAATTTTTTTCTGTGAGAAACTTAGATATTCGTTGAGTTTTTTCATGAGTAGATTCAATGTATTTCTGGCCTGATTTACCTGGAATAACTGACATTATTATCAACTGATCCAAATCTGGAATGAACTTTTCAGCCCAGAAAGGAAGTTCTGTTTCGGGATTAATTGCCAGCCCCAGACTTACATTATTTGACCGTAGTATATCATGAATCTCTCCAAAGCTTGACTCATCACAAACTTCTGCATGAACTGTAACTATATCACTACCGGCATTAACATAATCTCGAACATGTTTTACCGGCTCATTTATCATAAGATGAGTGTCAAATGGTATGTGAGTAATAGGTCTGAGCTGTTTTATTTTTTCATGATCAAATGTTTTGTTAGGAACAAACTGTCCGTCCATAACATCAAGGTGAATAAAATCAGCTCTGCCATGAATGGTTCTCTTTATCTCATTTTCTAGATTGGCCATATCTCCTGCAATAATAGATGGTGCTATGAGAAATTGACAATCAATTTCAAGTTCTATTATTGGAGAGATTTTGGGGTTTGGAGCCACGCCATGCCATTTGGGATTATCTTCCATATGTTCAACAGATTTTCCCTTTATAGTGCGTGCCACAATTATAGATGGTGTGCCTTTGGTTTGTAATGCAGAGTTAATTGCCTTTACAATTTGTTCTATGCGATGCCCATCTATTTCTAAAACATTCCACCCAAAGGATCGCCATTTATCACCTACTTTCCACCTTGCTGCATTCTTCCACATTTCAGAGATGTCATCGCCAACCAACTCTTCATCAAGAGGCATTACCCGTTCAGTATAATCATCCTGTTGAATGAAATTTCTGTCCAGAAAGACTGTCAAGTTATCAAGTTTGAATTTAGAACCGGCCATTGCTGCTTCCCATACTTGACCTTCGTCAGATTCTCCATCTCCAATTATAGTGTAAATATGATGATTTTTTGTATCCATTTTTGCCGCAAGAGCCATACCAATTGAAAATGACAGCCCCAATCCAAGTGATCCCCCACAGAATTCTACTCCAGGGCACTTAAAGTCTGGATGACCTTGTAGCCTGCTTCCAAATTTTCGTAAAGTTTCAATTTCAGACTTGTCAAAATAGCCTGCAACTGCCAGATTGGAAAAGAGTCCGGGAGATGCATGACCTTTTGATAAGACTAACCTATCCCTGTCCTGCCAAAGGGGATTTTTTGGATCATAGCGGAGAAATTTATGGTACAGACACCCCATAATCTCTGCCATAGAGAACGATCCACCAGGATGGCCAGATCCAGCAGATGTTGTGCCTCTTATGACTAGTTTTCTGGCGTCTCTTACTCTTTTTAAAATATGATAGTAATTTAGGCCCATATCTGTTCTAAAGTTCGAATTTCTAGATAATCTCTCTGTGAACTTGAATTCATGAATTTTAGCGTATTTGGAGCCAATAAAAAGTTATTTTCACAAAATTTTAATCTGAAGTCATCCCATTAGAGACATGAATATCAAAGAGTTATCTCCGGTGTTAATTTATGACGATAGTTGCTACCATTGTTCAAAATTTGCTAGCATTGTCAAGTCTTTTGCAGGCAAGAACATACTCATCGTAGGCCACTATACTGAGATTGGTAAAAAGATCAAGTCAGAGATCTTCCCAAAAGATTATGATTCGACTCGAATGTTTTGGTTTGTGACAGATACGATGGCGTACGGAGGAAGGGCTGGAGTTTTCCCACTTTTGTTGTCCATGTTAACAAAAAGATCTAGAAGAGTACCCGTCAAAGACATTCCTTTGATATATGGAAATGATTGTAAGACTCCAAAAGCATTTTTTATGAGAACAAAAACTCTTCTCTCAAACAGCCAGAAGATACCATTGAAGCAATCTTTGATTTAATAACATATAAAAAATTAGTATCCTCTGCTATTCCTATCTGGAGTACCGGTATTTGGATTCCTAAATCCATGTTTTTCCATCATATGATTAAGGAATCTTATGTCATCAACAAATTTTTCGCCACAAATTGCGCAGTTTGTCACATTTATCAAATAAACAGAGATCTTTTTAGGCTTTGTTACAATATAGATCAGGCATGGCAAGAACTCAAAAGTTGCCTAAACTAACTTTTACTATAACTCCCAATGCCAATGGATATGTAGTAGGTTGTAACGAGATACCATATCTCTTCATCGATACAGGTTCAATAGGAGACATTGAACAGACCATCAAGACATTGATAGCAGATTATGTGGAAAATTTCCCGGATGATGCGCAAAAGAGAGGCATTGACAAGGATATAGCCATACATACAACATGGAAAGGCTCTCCTAATTCTGTTGCTTTGGAATAGAAAAGGCGCCAGCACTACTGCTTCCCAAGAGCTCTCGCACCTTAGTAGCACAGTAGCGACATTGGGTTTGACTTCCGGGTTCGGAATGGGACCGGGTCGGACCCCAACGCTATGGCCGGCTTGATTATTTTCACCAATAATGTCCTGTATTAATCTTGCTTGATAGAGATATAAATTAAGAATGAATGGTGGTTAGCAATGACTCATCGAGTGGCAGTTCTTGACAAGGAGGCTTGCCAACCAAAAAAGTGCGGGCTTGAATGTATCAAGTACTGTCCTGTGAACAAATCAGGGGCAGATTGCATAATACTAAATCAAGAGATAGGCAAGGCCCAGATCGATGAGAATATTTGCAACGGATGTGGGATTTGCGTTAAAGTTTGCCCTTTTGATGCCATAACAATTGTCAATTTAGCAGAGGAGCTAAAATCAGACAAGATTCATCAATATGGAATGAATTCATTTAGATTGTATCGAATTCCCAATTTGAAGAAAGGTCAAGTGATGGGCTTGCTTGGAAGAAACGGCATAGGCAAAAGTACCGTAGTGGGTATTTTATCTGGAAATCTCAAGCCCAATTTAGGCAACTATTCCTTACCTCCGGAATGGAATGACATTTTGAAACATTTTCACGGTACAGAATTAAAGTTGCACTTTGAAAAAATTGCAAATAAGGAGTTGAGGGCATCCATAAAACCACAACAAGTATACAATCTAACAAAGGCATTTAGTGGTACAGCAAGAGAGTTGCTTGAGAAATATGATGAACGAAATAAGATTCCAGAATTAACACAAGAACTCGGATTACAAAATTCACTTGACATTAATGTTCCAGATTTAAGTGGTGGAGAACTGCAAAGAATTGCAGTAGCAGTAGCAGCATCAAAAGAGTCTGATTTTTATTTTTTCGATGAACCGTCCTCGTATAATGATGTTTTCCAGAGAATGGGAGTTGCGCGCGTTATTCAGAACCTTGCAAAGATTGGAAAAAGTGTCATGGTAGTCGAGCATGACCTCACCTTGCTTGACTATCTAAGTGATTTTATTGAGGTTATCTATGGAGAACCTGCATCGTACGGAATAGTTGCAAATGTACTTTCAACAAAAGTTGGAATAAATGTATTCTTGGACGGTTACTTGCCAAATGAGAATGTGAGATTCAGAGACGCTGCGTTTAGGTTTGATGCATCCACCTCAACAGATGAATTTGTCATGTCTGAGAACATTATTGAATATCCACCTTTGGAAAGGAAATTTCCTAATTTTTCTTTGACGGTTGATGCTGGAAGAGTACGAAAAAGCGAGGTATTAGGAGTGGTTGGTGCAAATGCATTAGGAAAGACCACCATGATGAAGATGATAGCTAGTGTCGAAAAACCAGATTTGGGTATAATTGACACCAAAATCAAGATAGCATACAAGCCTCAATATCTTTCAAATGATTATGATATAGAAGTCATATCATTGTTAGAAAAAGCAAACAATGGGGGAATTGACGGAACAACAGAAGAAGAGATAATCCTACATCCAATGAAAATAAAAAAACTTTACAACAAATCGGTTAGGAATTTGTCGGGAGGCGAACTCCAGAAAGTTGCAATTGCTGCCTGCCTACTACAGAAAGTAGATCTTTACGCGCTAGATGAGCCTTCTGCGTTCCTTGATGTGGAAGACAGAATTGCAATGGCAAAGCTGATTCAAAGATTTGTTCGCTCCTATGGAAAATCAGCAATAATAATTGATCATGACATACAGTTGATGGATTTGATTTCAGACTCGCTTGTGATCTTTCATGGCACTCCAGGTAGAGAAGGTCATGCTACTTCTCCCATGTCAAAAGCAGAAGGAATGAATCAATTTTTGAGGTCACTTGATATTACTTATCGAAGAGATGAAACAAGCATGAGGCCAAGAGTGAATAAATCAGAAAGCAGGTTAGATAGAGAGCAAAAACAGACGGGACATTTCTATTATAGAAATTGACAAAAATGCTAAAACAAGCAATGGCAAGCATATTGACACCAGAAGAAACTGAGGAGATGTATGGTGCCTTTGATCAAATAGGAAGCAAAATAATACTAAGGATTCCAGACTCGCTGCTTTCTAAAAAAAAACTAATAGGAGAAGTACTCTTGGAAAAAGTAAAAACAGCCAGATCTATCTTTTATCAATCATCTCCTGTAGAAGGGGACTACCGCATACGCCAACTAGAACTACTTGCTGGAGAGGACAATACCGAAACAGAGTACAAAGAACATGGATGTAGATTTAAGGTAGATATAGAAAAAACATTCTTTTCACCCAGACTTGCTACTGAGCGACTTCGAATAGCTGATCTGATAAATGATGGTGAAATAATTATCAACATGTTTGGTGGAGTTGGAATGTTTTCCATCGTTGCAGCAAAGAAGAAAAAATGCCACGTTTACAACATAGACATAAATCCATACGCTGCAAAACTTTGTTCGGAAAATATCACCTTGAACAAGCTAAAAGGTACAGTTGAGTCGATAGAGGGAGATGCATCAGATATCATAGATAAAAAATTAGCAGATACCGGAGATAGGGTGCTGATGCTTCTTCCGGAAAGGTCAGATGAGTTTTTACATTCTGCCATAAAGGCATTAAAGTGCAAGGGCATACTGCATTATTATTGCCATATACATTCAGACAGGAAAAACCAAGTCTCTGCAGTAGCTACTAGTCATTTCATGTCAGTTGTAAATGTAAAGTCAGAAGTGCTTGGTGCAAAAATTGTTAGGCCAATAGGCCCTAGATTCTACCAAGCTGTTGTAGATAGTGTATTGTCAAAATGATTATTTTTTGTCATCAGTTATAAAAGAAGAAGGCGATGGTCTAGATGTTGCCATGTTATAGCCTATCCAAGATATCACTCCCAAAATTCCACCTACCGCCATAAGTACCGAAAGCTGAAGCACTATAGGACTCCACTCAGAAAGCATTAACAGGTATGCATATACGAAGAATCCCCCTATGGATAGAATAAAGATCATTATTCCCATACTGCGTCTTTTTGTCATATATACCGCTAAACATTCTTGCAGACATTTATTTTAATCTAGTATGAGAATTCGATTGCCATTAGATAAGCATCTTCGCCATCTCTATAGTATGCCTTTAGTCTCTGTTTTATCACAAAGCCAAGTTTTTCATACAATTTTATTGCTTCATTATTGCTGCACCTAACCTCAAGATATAACTCGTCTGATTTCTTTAACTTTACACCAGCGATGGATTCTTCTACTAGTGCTCTACCAATTCCTTTTTTTCTATAGTCTGGCAAGACTGCAATGGAAACAACATGACCTTTTTTTACGAATCCAAGTTTTTTGAAATTTGAGAAGCCGTATTCGATTTTACACATTATATACCCAACTAATTTTTTTTCAATCTCTGCCACAAGAAATGCTTCAGGTAACTCTGCAAGTAAACTCTCATAGAAATAATCAGAATAGTGTTCGGGTAAGGTTTTGAGGTTAATCTCCATTACAGGAATTATATCAGAAGGATCACATCTTCGGATTATACAGTTGCCTATTTCTCTGAGAGCCACTTGCATGCCGAGAATACTTGAATTATTAATTATTTAACTTTAAGCGAAATAAAGGAATTAATGTTAAACCAGCTAGGAAATATTGTTTGAGTGTACCAACTACAGACGAGATCGTATCTATCGTCTCCACTTTTTTTGCTATAAAAAGGATAAACCAGACAGCAGAGTCTCTAGAAATTGAGATAGGCGAAGTGGACGTAACAGAAAAATTTCTATATCTTGCACAAAAAATTGAACAGAGAAATCTTATTGCAAGATTAGAGAAAAATTTTGGAAATATATTTATCATAATATCGAAATTTCAACCACCTACGCCTAGAAAGGCATGGATTCCGCGCATGTTATTTGCTGGGACCATCACAACTGTTATGATAGATGGTTATTATCGTGCAGCAGCCACAAATTCAATTGTAAAGGCTGGAGATCCTTTTGTAATAGCAGTCTTATACACGATATCTTTGATGGGGATTCTTGGCATCCACGAATTAGGCCATATTATTGCATTAAAAAAACACAAGCTTAGAACAAGCTGGCCGTACTTTATACCAGGAATTCCAATAGTTGGATTCATACCTACATTTGGTGCGCTCATCATGTCACGTGGCCTTATTGTAAATAGAAATATGCTTTTTGATGTTGGGATATCAGGGCCTATAGCGGGACTTGTTGTAGCCATACTTGTTTCAACCTATGGTGCATACCTATCTCCGCTGATACCAAGTTCAGTAGCTCAGGAGCTCTCTGCAAACCATGGGCTGGTTGACATACATTCAAGCATCATCATGGATGCGACCATTGCTTTGGCAGGCAAACATGTACCAGGAAAAGAACTCGTAATGTCACCAGTTTTGTTAGCAGCATGGTTTGGATTTCTCCTTACTTTTTTGAATCTACTTCCAGCATGGCAGCTTGATGGCGGCCATATAGCACGAGCAACATTAGGAATAAAATGGCATAGAATTCTCACTTATGTAAGTATAGGAATACTTGTCGCAACGGGATACTTTATCATGGCATTTTTTGTGCTGATGTTTAGCATGAGAAGCCCAGATGCAAGGCCCCTTGATGACATATCGCCACTCTCTTCAAAAAGAAAGAAAATGTTTTTGTTTATTATAATTCTGGCTTTTCTATGCACCCCTCTCCCATTTTCTATATTTACCTAAGTAAAACACGCGATCCGTCAGATACTATGACGGCTTTTTGTCTCTCACCATATGTTTTGAGTACATATTCCATAGATTCTTTGGTTCCCCCAAATGGAATTAGTGCAAGCTTGTCTTTGGCATAGTACTGCGGCAATATAGAGACAATTCCTATTTTGAATTGTTTTTGAATCTCAGTCAAGTAAAGGAGATTTTCCATTCCTGCAACATATTTGGCAGGATTCCTTAATCTGTCTAGACTCATTCTTCCGTCCACATACTGAAGAATCGCTTCTGATCCTAAGCCATTTTTGCATTCAGCCAACAATATTGCAAGGCCTTCTTCTTTAACGGCATTTGCGCAGTTCCACAAGGCAGAAAGCGACTTGCTAAATGTGTCATTGCTGGTTTCTTTGCCTGTGCTAATGAACACTACTCTGTGTTTTCCCACCTCGTTTATTGCTGTAAGAGGCAACGATTTTGCAAGCACCATTGTGGAAGACGGGTGCCCTACAGACACATCTACTATTCCAGACGAGTTTGCAGTAACTTCTAGTGCAGATATTTCAAATCCGTCTGTGAATCTTTTTGCTACCTCGATAGTTGCCACATCCTCTCCTGGATGTGGAATGTTGTCATTTTTCTTTTCATATGCATCTAACATCTGCTCTTTTCCAAACCTTCGCAATAGCTTGGTAGACACGGTACCATATCCAAATAATCCATCAAACTCTATCTCCCCGACAAACATGAGATTTGTGCCTGTTAGTTGGGAATTGTCAAATTCAGAAATGGATATGGAAGGATCAGAAAACATGTTTTTAACAATGTGTAGATTTGATCTGTCCACTAGAATTCTTGGTTTAGGTAATGATTTTTGGTTACAGGCTTCCAATAAAATTGAGATGGCTTTTTGAACAGCCTTTGTAGATTCCAAAATAACTATCTCGGTGGGTTTTGTAAGATCTACAGATTGTAATTTTGAGGCAATTTCAGAGTCGCTTAGATTTGTCCCTTTTGTCTCTATTTGTTTTTCGAGATTTTCAGCCTTTATATCCAATACAACTTCTGTTGGACCATAACTAAGCCAAATCTCAGGCATACAATACCATGGGACAGTTAAAATAAATCTAGTTCAGTAAATTTTGCTGTGGATTTTGTCAAAGAATTTGCAATATTTTTGCAAGAAAGTGGTGCTATAAAGTTTGGAAATTTTAAACTTTCTAGTGGAAAAGAAAGTGCATATTATGTAGATCTTCGCATAGTGCCAAGTTTTCCACATCAATTTAGGAAGATGATAAAACACCTACAAAACGTCATATCTGAGGAAATGGGTATGGACAGCTTTGATTGTATTGCATCAGTGCCAACATCGGGACTTGTAATAGCTTCTGCTTTGGCAATAGAAACTGTCAAACCCCTTGTGTATATCAGACAAAAGCCAAAGGACTATGGTACAAGCAGTCTAATAGAGGGAAAGATCAGGATAGGGTCAAAGATACTGCTTGTTGATGATGTAGGAACAACAGGCCAATCCATAGCTGGTGCAATCAGAGCACTAAAAGATGCAAAGATGACCGTGACTGATGCTTTTGTAGTAGTGAATAGATTTGAGGGTGCAAGGGAACTTTTGGCATCAGAGGGAGTAAGATTGCACGAAGTTACTGACATAATGCGGATTTCAAGCATACTATATGATGAGAAACTACTTGATGAGCAAACCTTTCAGCGTATTAAAAAACAAATGAATACACTCTAAGGTCAGAAAATTATCAGACTCAGCTTTCGTAGATCATTAGTTCTTTTTCTTCAAGTAGTGTGTGCAGGTTATGCACCGCCCTGTATACCTCAGATTCCTTTTTTGCTCCTGTACACACTAGTTTTCCCGACGCAAATAACAAGATAACCGTCTTAGGATCGAGCATTCGGTGTATCAGACCAGGAAATTGTTCTGGCTCATACATACTTCTAGGTAGGCCTCTTGCTGCCTGTTCTAGATGTATCTTACCTCCAAGGCTGGCAGAGGCCACTATGTTTTGTATTACTATGACGGCATCCTTTTTGATTTTAATTCCTCCTTTTCTTAATTTTTGAACTACACTTCTTACGGCTTTGATTGCCTGTTCCTCAGATTTTGCACCAGTACAAACCATCTTGCCAGAGCTAAAAATCAACGTAGCAGTCTTTGGAGACTTTAATCTGAATACCAGACCTGGAAATTGATCAGGATGATACTCGACATCAGGAAAGGTTTGTGTGATGACGTTAAGATCAATGCGTTGGTCAACAGAAGCAGAGGCCACAACATTTTCAATACTAACTATTGGTTTTGTTTGAGGCATTCTGGACTTTATATATGGGCTTTATATATACTCTGTACCTTTTCATGGTTATATTCTTGTGTCAAGTCCATCCGGTTCGTAAATTTTCGGCAGCTCAGACAAATGCCTTTACATCATTATTTCAGCCATAACTCTGATTCCTCATTGCAGCCAAATCAGAATAGTTAACTGATTATTTTAAAATTGGTTTTATGAAATGAACACCTGATGTTACATGATAACCTAAAAACTGTAGAAATACAAATTAAAAATTAGTGGGCCCAAAGGGCTTCGATCCCTTGGCTCACCGGTTATGAGCCGGTTACTCTACCAAGCTGAGTTATGGGCCCAACGACAGAACAATTTGACATGCAGTATAAAATGGTATAGAGCCTAACAGTATGCCTCGTAGCAGCTGTCTAGCAGAAGGTTTTGGGCTGCCAAAGACTTGTCAGCAACTTTAACCAAATCATCTTCAGATGTGCCAGATTGTTCAAGAATTCGTCTCCAGAGTGCCGCATGTCTAACATCAGCCTCTGTGTGAATTCTGAAATATTCAATTGCATCTTCGCCTGTTATGCCATAGAATTTCTTCAAACCATCAATCTTTGAGAGGCTAATCTTTGGAATTTCCTGTTCTAGTGCATACATGGCTGCTGCACCTTTTTCAAAGGAAGTCATCAGTGTTGAAAGATCAGATACTGCTTTTCTGGTCTTGTCTAGACCCACATAGTCTTTTATCTCCTCACGTGATACGCCCAAGGAACCTGCAAATTTTATCCATGGCGCTATGTGTTCAGATTCCTCCTTTTGGTTAACCAATATTTCATTTCGCACGTTATTGGGGCTATTTTCCATTACTGCCCCAACAAACGAGGGAACCGATTTTACTAGTTGAAAGTATTCTTTAGAATAACCACTAAGGGATTCAAGAGACAATTTTCCCTCACTCCACATCACATAGAATTTATGCTTAAGCAAGCTTTGTTCTTCAATAATTTTGTCAATTCGTTCAATGAGGAGATTCATGCGATTTATCAAATTCGGCACTAAAAAAATCTTTTGAAATGTCTGCAAAAGGATTTTATGGATAGGAAACAGGATGCAGGTCAGGCTCCAGTGGTGTAGACCGGTCAAGCATGGGGGACTTTCAATCCTCCGACCCGGGTTCAAATTCTAAAACGATGGAAATCCCGGCTGGAGCACCTACAAAAGCATTAATATTCTTACTATTTCCTACGCACGCTAGTGCAAGTTTTTGGATAGAAAAAACTTTGAGATCAATCCGCTGATTAAGGATTACAAGAACTATATCGATTCAATAGATCGTGCACTCAAAAAAGAGCTAGATCTTTATTCTGCCTCAGAGTTTTTCGAACCATTACAATACGCATTAGATGGAGGAAAAAGGATAAGACCCATCATACTCATATTGGCTGCTGAAAGTGTTGGCAGGTGTGATGAAAATGCTTTCACTGCTGCATGTGCAGTCGAGCTATTACACACCGAGTCTGTAATTCATGATGACATTATTGATAATGAGATTCTAAGGAGACGCAAGGATCCGTTTCATATCAAGTACGGATACAATACAAGCATAATCACAGGGGATTTTGTTCTTGGATTGATTCTAAACATATCTTCACGTCTTGACAATCCAAGAATAGCAAGAGAGCTTGCTAATACGGCCATGATGATGAGTGATGGAGAAATGATTGAAACCAGATTGGAGTCAAGCGAGGATACTACTTTTGACGACTATCTTAAGGTCATAGAATACAAGACCGCCACTGCATTTGAAGCGGCAACAAAGATTGGTGCAATATTGGGAATTGGCAATGAAGAACAAGTTATGGCATTTGCCGAATACGGCAAAAACATGGGTATTGCATATCAGATTCGTGATGATTTACA
This sequence comes from Nitrosopumilaceae archaeon, assembly GCA_030038445.1. Taxonomy (GTDB): domain Archaea; phylum Thermoproteota; class Nitrososphaeria; order Nitrososphaerales; family Nitrosopumilaceae; genus Nitrosotalea. The sequence goes on along the minus strand of JASHOW010000035.1, from coordinate 1,262 downwards.
GGATTGGAATAATGAGGATAAACTGTTCAACATATTGATTAAGAAAAGTTCAGATCCACGTGATGTTTTTGATCATATGGATATGTTGCTGAACAACTACTCAAAGAAGGCCAAAACTGCACTAAGAAAGATAAATGACAGCCCAGCAAGAAGAAGACTTGAGAGTCTGATAGATCTTACTATGCTTAGTGTATAGTAGACAGGCTTGTCAAGACTGGAACTGCAGATTTTGCAAATTGAATAAATGGATCTGGATAGACTCCTATTCCAACCATAAAGATTATTGAAAATATCATGACAGCTACTATGGATCTTGGTTCTTTTACTCTCTTTTCAGATTCTCCTTCTTCAGAGTACATCTTTCGTATTATCCAACCATAATATGCAAGTGATAGCGCACTGTTTAGCACCCCTGCCACTGCCAAGTATGGTGCCCATGGTATTGATGCACCAGCATTTATTGCAGAACCAAATAACATAAGTTTACTCCAGAATCCATTAAGCGGTGGTACACCTGCCAGAGCTAACAACGATATGACTAGTCCAAGCGAAGTAATTGGCATTCGTTTGCCAAGTCCACGGAGTTTATCAATGTGAGATATAGATAGTGTTGTAACTATTCCTGCTACAGCTATGAATGCTGCTGCCTTCATGACTGCGTGGTTTAGAATGTGAAATAGTGCAGCTGCTATACCAATTGCGGAGAACGGGGCAATGCTTAAGCCAATCAGAATGTAGCCAGCCTGGCCAATACTTGAATATGCAAGCATTCTTGAGATATTTTTTTGTCTTATGGCTGCCAAGTTTCCCACAGTCATGGTAACTATGGCTATTACAGCAAGAGCAAGTGACCAGTTGAGATCAAGTGCTATTGCACCCATTATTATTACACGCAGTGCTGCAGCAAAGCCAGCTTTCTTTGTACCTGCAGCAAGGAGTGCAGCAATTGTTGGTGGTGACCCTTCATATGTATCTGGAAGCCACATGTGGAAAGGTACTAGACCAATCTTGAATCCAAATCCTGCTATGAACATGCCAACAGCAAGAATGGCCAAGGGCGTCATGTCTGGGCTGAGATGCGAAAATCCAGTTATGACCTGTTCAATGTTAGTAGAGCCTGTAAGACCATATGCTATGGAGATTCCCCAGATTATTATTCCTGAAGATAAGGCACCAAACAGGAAATATTTAATGGCGGCTTCATTTGAAGTTGGATCCTTTTTGAGATATCCAGCAAGCACATAGGTAGGAATACTCATCAA
>JASHOW010000034.1 GCA_030038445.1 Nitrosopumilaceae archaeon | reverse complement strand
ACTGGAGTGTTTATAGGAATTTTCAATGACGCATTAATCAAATTTTACACTATAATTAAACGTCATGAACGAGACTAAAACCAATTTTTATATTTCAGGTAGCATCAGTTGTAATTTAATGAAGGTCCACCTACATGAGGATCAATCAGGATACAAGATATTCCTGTACATCTTCTACGCATGCGGATTCATAATGTTGTCCATAACTATCTATGGAATTTATGAGATGTTGGAAGAATGGCATGAAAATGGGACGTATGTAATGGGTGAGATACTAGAAAAGACCGAATTTCCTACTGCTCATTTTGCCAAGTTAACGTCGTGGTTGTTTTTTTCTTCAATAATTGGTTGGTATTGTGTCACAAGAATTGGATGGAAAAGAACCGTACAGGTTCCCTCGTGGCAACTTACATTGGTACAGCTAATGTTGGCAGGACTAGCAGCAATCTCTCTATATGAGGTAATTTACAACTTTGTTGTTCTTAACGCACAGATTACAGCTGGAATTGTGAATGGAAAGGTGCCAGACATAGACTCGTTAACAATAGCTTATCCGGATCCTACAAGACCATGGAATCTGAACTTTGCTACAAAAATGTTCCTTGCCGCCTTGGTCATAAGCTCACATGCACTATATCTTAGCACAAGACCAAGAAAGAAGCTAGATGATATTTGACACGTAACTTTATAGGGTCACAAGGAAAGATTTGACTTGCAGTGGATATTACAGAAAAAGTCAGTCTTGTTACAAGAGACCCTACTGAGGAAGTAGTTACGCAAGATGAACTAGTAAATCTGTTTAACACAAATTCACACCCCAAACATTACATAGGGTTAGAAATTTCAGGATTTTTGCATCTTGGCAGTCTGATAGTTACTGGTTTTAAGATAAATGATTTCATCAAAGCGGGAGTAAAGTGCACTGTATTTTTGGCAGATTGGCACACCTACATCAATAACAAGCTGGGTGGAGATTGGGATAAGATTCGCATGGTATCAGAATACTATGCTAACGCTTTCAAGTTGTTCTGCCCTAGTGTAGAAATTATTGAAGGCTCCAACCTCTATGAATCACGAAAGGAATACTGGATGGATTTGGTCAAATTTTCAAAAAATATGTCACTTGACAGGACCATGCGCTCTCTTACAATAATGGGAAGAAGTGCAGACAAGGAAAAGATTGAGTTGGGCCAGCTCTTTTATCCTCCAATGCAGGCAGTAGACATTCATTCTATGGACTTGGATATTGTACATGCAGGGATGGACCAGAGAAAAATACACATGCTAGTTCGAGAAATTTTTCCAAAAATGAAGTGGAAGGTCCCCGTAGCTGTTCACCATCATATACTTGCAGGCTTGGGAGAACCCGAGGTTGGTTCTGATTCTGATTCACAGATCATTTCAAGCAAGATGAGCAAATCCAAGTCTGCATCCGGAATATTCATTCATGATACAGACGAGGAAATCATGTCAAAATTCAAAAAGGCATGGTGCCCTGAAGGGATTGTAGAGAAAAACCCCATCCTTGAAATCTTCAGATATGTTGTATTTCATCAATTCAATGAAGTATCTATCGAAAGGCCAGAGAAGTTTGGCGGCAATGTAAGCTACACTAGCTATCAGCAGCTAGAAGGCGACTTTGCAGCAAAGAAATTACATCCTTCCGATCTAAAGACTGCTGCTGGAAAATATGTGTCAGATATAGTCAGGCCAATCAGGGAGAAGCTGGTCTTGTCCAATGAGCTCTACGAGTCAATTAAAGCCACTACCTAAGAAGTGGAATTACTTTTCTTGAAAATGTTGAAAGCATATCAAGTGATCTTGACAGACCCACAAAATTTACTATAAAATAATTAATGCCAATTTTTTGATAGCGTTTGAGATATTCAGCCACCTCGTATGGTGTACCTAAAGCAATACTATCTCTTGAGCGAAGAATGAAATCTGTGATGGATTCATTTTTTCTTTTTAGACGTAAAATGATTTCCTTTATGTCATCACTATCTCTTCCTACAAGTACTCGCAAAAGGACAGAATTTTCAATTTCGTCATGTTTTCGTTTTACCAACTTACACTTTATTTTGAGTAGATTGATCTTTTTTTCTAATATCTCTGGAGTTCCAAATGGATGATTATATCTTGTAGCATGTCTTGCCACAACTTCCATTAGCCTGTTGCCAGCTCCACCTATCATCAGGGGAGGATGAGGCCTTTGCACTGGTTTTGGACTGCATATTGCATTTCTGATCGAATAGTGTTTGCCTTTAAAACTTGATTTCTCATTTTTCCACATTTTCTTGATAATTGTGAGTGATTCATCTAGCTGTTCTATTCTTGATATGGCGTTATCAAATTTGTAGCCGTAAGAGACATACTCCTGTTCAAACCAACCTGCACCAATTCCAAATTCAAGTCTTCCATTACTAATGGCATCTAGAGTGGAGGTCATCTTGGCCAAAAGAGACGGATGCCTGTAAGAATTGCATGTTACCACTTGGCCTATCCTGAGTTTTGATGTTACGGATGCAATAGCAGAAAGTAAAGTATATGCTTCAAAAAATGGTCCGCTAGAGTTGTTTCCATAATACGGAATAAAGTGATCATAGACATAACCAGCGTCATAGCCGAGTTTTTCTGCCTTTAGTGCAACATTTTTGGAAAAAAGAAACTGTTCGTTTGGGTTGCTTGAGGGAAATTCATCTAGCCATCCTTGAGGTAAGGTAAGGCCTACCTGAATTGATTTCATTTGTTTCTGCTTTGTTGAGGCTCTACTATATTGTATTTTGATGTATATCCACGCGGATTGATCATCATATCTTTGTAATTGTAGGTAGAAGAATTACCTACTATCACCGTAGTTATCATTCCCATCTTGTCCTGATGGTTTTCCATGTTTTCCAGATCAGTGAGAACAACCTCTTGTGATTCTCGGTATGCTCCTTTAACTATGGCTACTGGAGTATTGGGGGCTCGATATTTTAGCAAAATCTTTCGTGTATCTTGAAGCTGGTGGATTCTCTTCTTGCTTGCCGGATTGTATATCACAATTACAAAGTCCCCTTGTGCAGCGGCCTCGACTCTTTTGGTTATAATCTCCCACGGTACAAGTAAATCGCTCATACTAACTACCGCAAAATCAGTCATCAGTGGAGATCCAACCAATGCCGCACATGAGTTAAGAGAAGAGACTCCCGGAACAATCTCAACGTATAGACCATCTTTTCTATCCCAGCCCTCTTCAGCAAGGATTTCATATATCAGACCAGCCATGCCATAGATTCCTGGATCTCCGCTTGAGACCAGAGAAACTATCTTGCCTGCTTTTGCAAGTTCGATACATTGGTGAGCTCGCTCGACTTCCTGTGTCATGGCATATCTATGAATTTCTTTTCCTTCAATTAGATCCTCGACCAAGTTTACATATGTTTCATATCCAACAATTGTATCGCTTTCCTCAATTACTTGTTTAGCTCGAAAGGTCATATGATCATGATGTCCCGGCCCTACACCTACAATATACAATTTGCCGGTCATTATCAGTAGGAAATTTTTAGAGTAAATTTATCCGTTTTCATGAAGTGCTATTTTTTGGAATATCAATGATCGGACAATCAATTGTATAGTTGTTATTGTATACCAATGCTGGCTGTACAGTGATTCGCCCTTGAGATTGTTCAAAGTTGATGTCATTTATGTTTTCTAGCAATCTTGCATTTGTAGGATCTTCCCATGTTATCATTGAGACTCTACAGATGGGAGAATATGAGGCATCACCAGGCTGTGCACCAGAAATGCCCTCTTGAAAACCAAA
>JASHOW010000033.1 GCA_030038445.1 Nitrosopumilaceae archaeon | reverse complement strand
GTGTTTATGTTTGGATCAGAGACTATGACTTGGATTACCTGAGGACCTGCAAAGTAGTTGTTGTACTGGGACATTTCTGCCGAGACAAACAGGTTAGGATGTGAAGCTACTTGAGCCTGTGCCTTGGGCATTACACTTGGTATGCCCATTACGGCAGTGCTCGTAAGTAGTATTGCTAATATTGATAGACTAGTTACTTTACGAAATATGTTGTCGTACATAGTTATTGTAATTTTTGCAAGATTTTAGATATATAAGTATAATGGACGATTTGTTCACTTTTTGTATGAAGATCATTTTATTTTGAATCTGTATCATATAATTATGAATAATTCACAAAGTAGTAATATAGATTTTACAATTTAGGATCTTTTTGACGCAAGCACAATATTTTTATTGCTTTTCTGTGGCTCGTGTGGTTCTATTGGTCACACAGGTCACCTAAAAGGTACCTTGCATACAAGATGTACGCTGTCTTGCAAATGGTACCCCAAAGTATATGATCTCATGGTCTTTCCGTCTTTTTGTCACTAGATCTTTGAGCAAAGATTCCCCAGTGAATTATTTGTGTTTTTTACCCAATGAAATGCATTTAGAAATTCCTGCAAGATCATGACAAGTTATTAGCCTGTTCAATCTTTATCTGACTGCCAGATACGTCAGACTTTCATTGCCCGATCTATGCATGACTTGATTTTTTTGGTTTTCTGTATTTCAGATTCAAATGGTGTTTGTATTTACTGTCTTTCGCGCATCAGCGTTGCCATGGAGAACAGTATCACAGCCGTCACGCAAAGTATCGTGCCCACCAGAAAAAGAATTATTGCAGCCATAAGCGAGCCCAAAAAGATTACCTGCTTGTTCAAATACGCGTCAAGAAACTGGTAGCCCATCACAGAGCCCGCAATTACCAGTATGATTCCAGGAAACCCGTAAAATGGAATTGGGTGCTTTACTGAAATAAATTTTAGAGTGTTCATAAGTACTACAACACCATGCGGTACAGGGTTTTGTGTTGACGTGTCACCGTTGTAGGATACAGTTATCGGCACCTCGGCAAGTGCCAGACCCTTGTTTGATATCTTCAATAAAATTTCGGTTGATACTGCCATGCCAGTCTCGGTTGGGTGGATTGATTTTATTGCATTTTTTGAGTAGGCCCGAAAACCTGACTGGGCATCTGATACCTTAAAATCAGATCCAAAGTTTGCAGCAGATGTTATTATCTTGATTCCCTGCTTTCTATATCCAGGGGTGCCCGAGTTCTTGTCCAAAAATCTTGAGCCTATTACAACATCGACGTTGTTTTCCTGCAGCGTCTTGACCAGCAGCGGAATTTGATCAGGGTTGTGCTGCCCGTCGCCATCTATTGTTATCATGATATCAGCATCCTCGTCTCTTGCCCTGTCAAATAACGTGATAATTGATGCGCCATAGCCTTCATTTTTTTTGTGCGAGATAACTGTAGCCCCACTTTGCTTTGCAACCGTTGCAGTATTGTCAGTCGAGCCATCATCGCACACTATTACCTTTTCTGCATGTGCAAGCGAGCGCCTGACAATATCTCCAATTATCTTCTCCTCGTTGTATGCCGGAATGCAGACAAGTCTCATGATGTAAACAGACTTGAAATCCATTCTTTTAATTTAGTTTCCGGTTGCCAGCCAAGCAGCCTCCTAGCCAGTGATATATCAGCTTGGCTTGCCCTGACGTTTCCCTGCTGCTCTGTTCCAAATGACGGCCTGAGACCCTTTGAGTGCATGACAAAGAGGCCTGCCAGGTCAAGAACTGATGTTGCATCTCCGGAGCCAATATTGATAAAGACAGAGCCTGTCTTTTTTTGCATTGCAAGTAAGGTTGCCCTTACCACGTCTCCCACAAAGACAAAGTCTCGTAGCTGCCTGCCGTCTCCATCAATTACCAGAGGCTTGTTTGATATGACATTTTGGTAAAACTTTGATATCACTCCTGCAGGCGATCCTGCCGGGTTGTTTCCATATACGTTATAGTACCGCAGCCCTACAACCTCAAGCCTTGTTGCATATCTTTCTGCCACAAGCTCGGCCTCTAGCTTTGTTGTACCATATGGATTTGCAGGTCTTCGCTTTGCAGACTCGGGCGTGGGAATCACGTCAGTGTCTCCGTACACGCCTGAGCTTGATGCAAAGACCACCTTGGTACCCGTCTGCTCTGCCGCGTCAAAGACATTTTTTGTTCCGTTTACGTTGACATCAAAGTACTCCTTCTCTTTCTGGTAGGACTGGACAACAGACGTCAGAGCAGCATGGTGAAATATGCCATCCTTTCCTGCAAGTATTTTTTTAATGCCGTCGTAATTTCTAATATCGATATCATGGAACCGTATCCTGTCTTTGATCTCAGATAGGTTTGAGATATTTCCTGTGCATAGATTGTCTACAATCTCTACCGTATGTCCCTGCTGCAGCAGTAGCTTGGCAAGATGGCTTCCTATGAATCCTGCTCCGCCGGTTATGACATAGTCCAACAGAGTGCATGTCAGGTCATCGAAAGATAAACCCTATCGTTTGTGAATTCTGTTAATTCTTTGGTAGTATGATATACTGTTAAATTCAGTTGACTGGTTTATGAATTGAATATTAGAAAAATCTAGATCAGAGTTTATGTTTTGTACCTAAAGTACATTTAAGAAACCAGATAGTCTTTGTCTTTGTATCAAGCCAGACCTGAATTTCTACTCCTTTATGACCCAGACCATCATCTGAAATACCAAAGAGGAAGAAATTGGGCGGACAATTTTTACACGGAGTGTGTTCGTAAATCTGGGTTGGATCTTTAACATAAATGACGTTTCGAATAAATGCATCCACTCTCCACATATTAAAATCTGACAAGTTGCGATAGGATGTTTGGAATCCCCCGAGTAAATCTTACAGACCAAAAAATCTCAGGGATCTTCATGTAACCACTTCATAGCTTTGTCTATATCTTTGAATTTTGGTGAATGTTCCTCTTGATCTCCAGATCGACTTGCAAATTCTTCGTATGTTTTTGTATGAAGCGGCCCCCATTTTGGAGCATATCCAATCTTGCCCATGTCATTACTGGTAACAGTCCAAATATAAGATCTTCTCCTACCTTTTTGCTCGATCAATTTGTTGAATCTTTTAAACCCACATTTTGAATCAGGGTTAACCATTTGTCATTCCCTTGAACTCAATACCCAAGACGAATACTGTCAAACAATAGATTCAAGATCTGGTTCTAATTGGCACATAAAAATTCTGATACGGTATTGTAATCCCATGGTCCGCACTTCATATTCTGTATCTTTATGACCTCTTTTTTGCGTAGTTGTTCTATCACATGCACTGCAAAGGGTAGAGCACCTGTTGCGCCAGGAGAGTTGTAGTTTAGTACATGCAGCGATTTTTCTTCTTGTTTTATTATCGCATCTGGTACAAACGTGCCTGAGCTGTCAATTACCGATGCTCGAACCCCTGCCGTGCCTTTGACGTGAAACTTGGATGGGTCTACCCTTGGGAGAAACTCCTTTACCCTGTTTATCATCACCGTCTTGGATACCGAGGAGAGAAACTCTCCTGTGGCAAGTGAGAGAAACTGTGAGTCAAAGAGCATCTTTGCCGCACCTGATGTGAGCATCTCCA
>JASHOW010000032.1 GCA_030038445.1 Nitrosopumilaceae archaeon | reverse complement strand
TGCAGTACTCACCGGTGATACAATTTTGATTACACATGGTTTTGGTTTCTTTTGACAGGTATATTATACTGTCAATAAAAATACTACCTCATGCATTACAGAATTTCAGATTTCTAAGTTAAGTTAAAGCAGTTGTTTTTGCCTGCCTTCATTATTTCTTCAGACTTGAACCATTGAATTATATTTCACAAAAAAGTCTGTAAGATGAAAATGAATTTTGGAAAAATATTTGATCGAAAAAAGGTTGATACGCCTGCTAAAAATCTAGAAGAGATTTACAAAATAAAGCAAGAGATTGAAAAAGAAGATAAGATCTTTGAGAATGAATTGCCTGCGAAATATGCTTTGCTGCAACAATTTAGCATCGATGAGCTAAAGTTGTTATGCAATAAACTTGTGGGTATGCAACCACCAGTAGAAACATATGACGATCCCAAGAGCGGAGGCAGAAAAGATTTACCACAATACAAGGAGGACTACATACATTTTATTATAGAGGAGATTGGATTGCACGAGATAAGGAACTATGCATTAAAAAACAAGATTGTGTCTGAAGAATTTTAATAATCTAGTAATGATATCGTTAGCTCTTTGGAACAATCAGATCAAGAAAGATTGTTTTTGTCGCCATTCCATCAGAGACGCTTAGTCCCAATGTATAGTTGCCAGGAGTTGCAGAATAGTTTCGTAAAAGCAGCTGAGCCCGATGGCTAGAAGAGAGATCAAGTGTGGCAGGCGATAATGACGCATCAAGATTTCCAAATCCTGCTGCGATATCCAGAGAGCTTGATGCGTTAAGAAATACGTGGTTTGAGCTGTAAGGGCTCTGGCCGCCGATGTTAATATTTACAGCCACCTCCTTTGATGCGTCTGTACTTAGTACAACTTTACCTGTATCCGTAGAGATGGTAAATGGTATCTGCACGCGTCCGTCAATTTTTGCTATCTTACCAGTATTCCATTCGGAAAACCATAGTATCTTGTTGTCGCGTGGGTCTACCGACAGGTTGAGTGGATATGTCAGATAGCCGTCTGTTGGCCTAGATGGAATCTCATATTCTACCATGGTTTTGTTCACAGTGTCAAAGTATGCAACCTTGTTTCCCTCATGTTCATTGAACCACAAGTCCTTTCCACTATTGATGCCGCGAATCCAGAACGGCAATGTCGTTGCATGATATATGTTCTGAGAGGTAGGATATCTTACTATCTGGTCGGTTCCAAGTTCATATTGCGTCAGAAAGCTAGTGCCATGTTCTGTAAGCCATATAGAGTCATTGTTGACAATAAGATCGGTTGGAGATGAAAGTTGAGTCTGGTTATTTACTGGAATTTCTTTTACTTTTGTGATTCCAGTTACTAGGCCGTTTTCTCTATCGATATTAAATTCGACAATCTTCTGCGTTGTTATCTCTGTAACCCACACGGTATCATTTTGCAAAAATAGGCCTGCCGGAGCTGTTTTGTTCCCTAGGTCAAAGGCAGATATAGCATATCCAGTTTGTGCGCTAGCGTTTTTCTGTACCACGCACAAGGTATCACCACTAAGTGTGGTAAACCATATGTCATCATTGTTCTGATCTGCCTTCATCTGAAATGCAGACCCTGATACGGATGGAATTGAATGAAAAGTATCGGTAGTAGGATCAAAGTTCCAGATGTATTTTGTTCCAAGTGGCGAAAACCACAATAGCCCATCTTTGTCTTGAACCACTGTCCATGTCATGGTAGCGTTCACTCCGGGATTTGAGTATTGTACGTTGTCAGCCTTTATCTCATTGTTTTGCAGTTGTCCTGATGTTTGATTAAAGCTATAAAGTGTATCCGATGTAGATGATGTTATCCAGATCATTCCTTGCTTGTCTACAATCAGGCCGTTTGGTTCAGTGCCAACGGGTAAAGGATATTCTTTCAGATATGGATTTTGGCTTGGCGTCTGGCTTAAGACATATGTTGTTGGTTTGACAGATGGGCTTTGAGAAGCAAACCAAGATAACGCAATACCTGCCAGTACCGCTGCTATGATAATAGCTATTTTTTTAGATAACAAGACAGTTCCTTTGAGATTAATTTTCTGACGCCTTTCTTTATTAGTGTCGCGAAGATTCCTAAATCAATGCAGCTCTGCTAAGCCTGAAGATATGGCCAAATATAATATACTAAAACCATCTACCCCCTTTGATGCAAAAGAAGTATCTACTTTTGTTGGTTTATTTTGGCTTCTTTGTGGGCCTTGTAAGTTATGAAATAACAAACCCTCCGTTTAGCAGAGATGCTGCAAAGGTTGGCAACTACGAGGTTCAAGTATCTACAACACCATCAGTGCCAGACGTAGGAAAGGATACTGAAATTCACTTTCTTGTACTAGACCAAAATGGCAAGCAAGTAGACAAGGTTAGGATTGGTTTGCAGATTTATCATGATGATGATCTGATGAAAGAGTTTCCACCTGCAGATTATCCCGGGGCATGGGATGTCGACTATGTATTTCAAGAGCCCGGAAACCATGTCTTCAAGGTAGCCCTTTTTGATTCAAGCACTGACAGCATAGATTCTTATGCGTTTAACATAACCACACTTGGTCTGGATGCAGCGATGTTTATTGTTCTTGTAATTGCAGGAGTTGGTGGTGCAGCTGGTATAGTTATCGCCATACTGCTCTTTGCCAAAAAGACAAGGCCAAATTTCAGATATTAAAAGGCGTGGTCCCCTTATGCAGGACACTTGGAGATCACCTCCATTGAATCAAAACGCCTTTGCGTTTGATTCGCATATGTTTCCTGCGGGACCACGCTATGTCAAGCCATTTTTTGTGGCTTTACTAGCATGCTATAATTATGGAATTCA
>JASHOW010000031.1 GCA_030038445.1 Nitrosopumilaceae archaeon | reverse complement strand
TGCGGGAGGTGGGATTTGAACCCACGAACTCCTAAAAGACAGGGTCCTAAGCCCTGCGCCTTTGACCAGGCTTGGCAACTCCCGCATGCACCATGACTTTTAAGACAAATTTATCTATTGTTGATGGTATACATGGCAAGATTATTTGGCACTAACGGGATAAGGGGCGTCTTTGGGGAGGGCCTGACCCTAGACTTTGTATCAGACATTGCAGCATCGCTTGGAACCTTCTTCAAAAAAGGTCCAATACTTGTTGGATATGACGGCAGAGACTCTAGCGTAATAATGTCCAAAGTGGTATGTGCATCGCTTGGTGCAATAGGGCTGGACTCTGCAGTATGTGGCTTGGTGCCAACCCCGTGCCTACAATTTGCCACCAAGAAACTTGGCTACAAGGGAGGCATCATGATAACTGCATCGCATAATCCGCCGGAATATAATGGACTAAAACCGACTGCAAGCGATGGAGTTGAGATCTCACGAGAAGACGAACTAAAGGTAGAAGATATTTATTTTAAAAAAAGATGGAAGCCGTCAAAGAAACTGGGCCTGATAGGAAACGAGACAAGAGCAATTCAGGTGTATCTTGACGGGATCAAATCTAGGATAAATGTCAAGAAGATAAGATCTCAGGAATTCAAGGTTGTACTTGACTTGGGAAACGGTGCACAGGCAGTGGCAGCACCCTTGCTTTGCAAAGAACTTGGATGTCAAGTGATCACTATAAATGAGAAAGTAGATGGCTCCTTTCCGGGAAGGGGCTCAGAACCCACACCGCAGAATCTGTCCAAGCTATCTACTGCAGTTGTTAGATACAAGGCAGATTTTGGCATAGCGTTTGACGGAGACGGTGATAGGAGTATCTTTTGTGATGACAAGGGCAGGATTCTTACAGGAGACAGGTCAGCCCTTCTCATATCTAAATTCATCTTGGGCAAACATCCGCACTCAAAGGTTGTGACCACGCTTAACTCGACCTCTGCAATTGAAGAGATAGCGGATAAAACTAATTCCAAGGTATTAAGGACAAAAGTAGGAAGCGTAGAGGTATCACGCAAGATGGTTCAAGAGGAAGCGTTAGTGGGATTTGAAGAAAATGGTGGGTTCATGTACGGAAAACATAATCAGGTAAGGGATGGCTCTATGACAATGGCGCTGGTGCTTGACCTACTCTCACAAACTAGCAAGACTATATCAGACGAGCTAAACAGTCTACCCCAATCATTTACCACAAAGGGCAAGATACAATGTACCAAAGATGATTTCAAAAAAATACTTGCAAGCCTAAAAAGCGAACCATACAAAAAAGACCTTACTGACGGAATCAAGATCTCACTTGACAAATCAAGCTGGGTTATGGTACGGCTTAGCGGTACAGAACCAATTGCAAGAATATATGCAGAATCTAACACCGAAGATAACTTGGGCAAAATTTTTGATAAATACATGTCAAGGATAAAGAAGGTAGCTGGCAGATAACACTTTTAAAACCAATTAAAAGCACCCAAGGAATGGAAATGATCCCAATGGGTGATACCTATGACTAAGGCTTATTACGTAAAGTTCCAAGTCCCGGCTGACCTAGTTAGTCCCATCTATGAAGCAGTAAGAGTTGCTCACCAGAGTGGCAAAGTAAAGAAAGGCACAAACGAAGTCACAAAGGCAATAGAGAGGGGCGTAAGCAAACTCGTAGTTATAGCTGAGGATGTAGAACCACCAGAGGTAGTAGCACACCTACCAATACTCTGTGAGGAACACAATCTGCCGTACAGCTTTGTGCCAAGCAGACAAGAATTGGGCAAGGCACTAGGAATTGATGTTACCTCTGCAGCTGCCGCGATAATAGATTCTGGAGACGCTCAACATATTGTTGACCAGATAGTGGCATCGCTGTCGCAGATTAAAGGTGGTCAAGCTAGTAAATGAGTACCGAAGTACCAATTCCTGCTGAGGTAATACAAATTGTTGGCAGAACAGGAATTGCAGGCGAAGTTATTCAGGTTAGAGTAAAGATACTGGACGGAAAAGATAAGGGAAGAATCTTAACAAGAAATGTAAAGGGCTCGGTACGAATGTCTGACATTCTTATGCTAAGAGAGACAGAGCGGGAAGCAAGGAAGATAAAGTGATAAAAAATGAGCGTTCTAGTTAAACCATGCAGTTTTTGCAACAGGCCTGTAGCAAAGGGTTCTGGCACAATGCTTGTAAAAAATGACGGCACAGTATTTTGGTTCTGTTCTTCAAAATGCAAAAAGAACATGCTTGTTCTAAAGCGAGATCCAAGAAAACTCAAGTGGACAAATAAATACGTCAAAGGCGGAATTCGGGTCAAAAAATAAAATGACTGAACAGACATTATTCATAGTAAAACCTGACGGAGTAGAAAGAAAGATCGCAGGAAAAATTATTGCAAGATTTGAAGAGAAGGGCTTTGAGATTGTAAAACTAAAGATGTTTACATTCACAAAACAGATGGCAGAGGAATTTTATTCTGTGCACAATACTAAACCATTCTTTGGTGAACTGGTCTCTTTTATTACATCAGGGAGGGTCATTGCTGCAGTAATTGAGGGAAATAACGCCATAGCAACAACTAGGCTCATGATAGGCTCTACTAAATCCTTTGAGGCAGCTCCGGGCACAATTCGGGGTGACTTTGGACTGGGAATATCAGACAACATAATTCATGCCTCTGACTCTAAGGAAAGTTTTGAAAAAGAGGTAGCTGTAATATTCAAGTGAAAGTGAAAGTGGTTGCAGATACGACAGCCAATAGTGGCAGTTCTAGGTCACGTAGACTCTGGTAAGACCTCGCTATTAGATAAGATAAGGGGAACCGGAGTACAGGCACGCGAGGCAGGCGGAATTACCCAGCACATAGGAGCAAGCTTTCTTCCCACTGATGCAATCAAAAAATCATGTGGACCACTGTTTGCAAAGATGGCTGGAGACAAGCAAGAGATTCCGGGGCTGCTGGTTATTGATACGCCAGGGCACGAGATTTTCACAAATCTTCGGGCTAGAGGGGGTTCTGCAGCTGATATTGCTATCTTGGTAGTAGACGTAAACCGGGGTTTTCAGCCACAGACAAACGAAAGTTTGAAAATTTTGCAGAGCAGAAAAGTCCCATTTGTAATTGCACTTAACAAGGTGGATATGATCTCGGGTTGGAAAAAAAATCCAAAAACTCAGTTTATTACACAATCTATAAAGGAACAGGATCCTTCTGTGCAAACTGCACTTGATGAGCTACTATACAACGTTGTAGGAACCCTGTCCATACTAGGATTCAACTCGGAGGCGTTTTACAGGATAAAGGATTTTGGAAAGGAAGTCTCTATTGTCCCAGTTAGCGCCAGGTCAGGAGAGGGAATTCCGGAACTTTTGGCAGTACTTGTTGGCCTGACGCAGCAATACATGCAAAAGAAACTTGACCAGACAGAAAAGCCCACAAGGGGTATAGTCCTTGAAGTAAAGGAAGAGGTTGGCCTTGGAACAACTGCCAACATAATTCTAATTGATGGCACTTTGAGAAAGAGCGACTCCATAGTTCTTGCCAAAAGGGATTCTACAGTAATCACCAAACCCAAGGCAATACTTTTGCCAAAACCACTTGATGAGATGCGCGATCCGCGAGACAAGTTCATGCCAGTAAACGAGGTCTATGCTGCAGCCGGAATAAAGATTGCATCTCCTGACTTGGAAGGTGTCTTGCCTGGAAGTCCAGTTTATGCATCAGACAGTGAATCAAAGATTGAAGAGTTCAAAAAACTAGTCGAGTCTGAAATGAAGTCAGTCTTTGTAAAGACAGACAAAAAAGGTGTGATTCTAAAATGTGACACTATAGGATCTCTTGAGGCACTCACCGACATGCTAAAGCGACAAAACGTTCCAGTATCGATGGCAGACATTGGTCCTGTAACAAGGCGCGATGTTGTAGAGGCTCTTGCAATAAAGGAAAATGATAGGCATCTTGGAGTGGTAATTGCGTTTAACGTAAAAATATTGCAGGATGCTCAAGACGAGGCAGACACAAGCCATGTTAGAATATTTCATGACGAGGTGATCTATAGCCTCATTGACAACTACACGAACTGGGTTCAGGAGGATACGGCCAACGAAGAAAACGCAATCTTTCAGGAACTAACCCCAATCTGCAAGCTGACATTTCTAAAAGGATACGTTTTTCGAAAAAGCAATCCAGCCGTTTTTGGAATAAGGGTGGACATTGGTACGCTTAAACAAAAAATTTCCATCATGAACGCAGATGGAAGAAAGATAGGAATCGTTCACCAGCTTCAAGACAATGGAAAGAGCATAGACTCGGCTAAAAAGGGCCAAGAGGTTGCCATGTCTGTCCAAAATGTCACTGTGGGAAGACAGGTCTCCGAAGAGGATATCTACTATTCATTTCCGCCCTCCCGTGAGGCCAAGCTCCTGCTCAAACAATTCTCACACAAACTAAACCCAGAAGAATTTCAAGTTTTAAAGGAAATAATCGAGATTCAGAGAAAATCAAACGCTGCCTACGGCTATTGAGCGTATTTCTGGGCAAGCATGTGAATGCCTGGTTCGCCTACAGCTCCAACAGCTTTGTCAACAAGTTTGCCTGATTTGAAGACCAAGAACGTAGGTATGGCATACACCTGATATCTCTGGGAGATGCCATGGGCTTGGTCTACATTTACACGGGCAAACTTGATGTTCTTGTATTTTTTTGCCATTCTTGTAAATATTGGCAGCATGAACTGGCACGGCCCACACCAAGTGGCCCAAAAGTCTACAATTACTGGAATGTTGCCAGCTATTGCATTATCAAAATTCATGTCATTTAGTTCCAAAATCTCTTGCTCCTTGGACGCAGTCATCTCTGCTAGTTTTCTTTTCATTATTTTTTCGATTTCTTCATCTACCAATTAGATGAAAATGAATCTGAACAATATTTAATAATTTGGCCTAAAGGTCCAGCAAAAATCTCATCACAACTGGTTTGTCTTGTTTTATCTCCATCAGGTGGTATGTAGGAGCTTTGATCTCTAACTTGAAGTGATGCTTCTCAAAGTCTATTGTCTCTCCGCTTATCATCGCGTGCAGTGCATATTCACCTGACTTGCTTATGTGAACCTTGAAACTGGCAGATACATATCCTTCTGTTATTGTAAGAATGATGATCTCCTCAAGCCAGCTATAGAGGAGATTGTTCAGGTCAGGTGCTTTTATCTCAATCTTTCTTTCCGTCTTTTTTTCAACTGAGCTAATGTCTACAATTGTATCGACAACTGCCACGCCAGCAGTCTCAAACGCTTCTTCCAAAGTCTGTCCAGTTACCTCGATGAACGCATCAGTCATGTGCTCCAGATGGCGATATGTCATTGTAGACCTTTAGTAGATTTTGTTTGTATTATTAATTTATCATGACTACAGTTTTACAAAATCAGAAAGTCTAAATGCATTAGAAAAAGAAGAGTCTTGAATTTGGACCTACCACGTGGGATGCGCGATATCGAGCCTAAGGAATCTGTCGCAATAGAATACGTGCGACAAAAATTTACAGAGACAGCAAACCTATTTGGATTTCAATTCATGGAACCCTCTACCATAGAGCTTGTCTCAGTTATAGAGGCCAAGAGCGGACCGTCGATAAAAAATGAGATCTATTACTTTACAGACAAGGGTGACCGGGAAGTTGCTTTAAGGTTTGATTTTACCATAGGACTAACCAGATATGCTGTATCACAGAAATCCATGAGACTTCCAGCAAAGTTCTGTACATTTGGCGGAGTATGGAGATATGACGAACCACAAAAGGGGAGATACAGATTCTTTCATCAGTGGGATGTCGAGATATATGGCGAAGCCAGTATTGAATCTGATGCCGAAATAATAGATTTTACTTCCAAGTTTTTCTCAAACTTGGGGCTACAAAATATTGTAATTAACGTATGTGATCGCGGGTTGATAGAATCATATGTAAAAAATGTCTTCAAGACAGACTCGTCTGATACAATTGGCGATATTTTACGTGCAGTAGATAAGATACAAAAGAAAAGAAAACAGGATATAATAAAAGAATATCAAGAAAAGGGATACTCTGCTTCTGATCTAGAACTAGTTTTGAATTTTTCCCAAATCAAAGGAACGCCGCAAGAAATTGAGAATATGACTGATACAAACAAACTGAAAAACTGGGACAAACTCTTACAATTATTTGAGTCATTAAAGAACAGGGGAGTAAATAATGTTAGGATAAATTTTGGCATCGTCCGTGGTCTTGATTATTATTCTGGAGTTGTCTTTGAGGTATTTGACGGCAGTTCAGACTTGGGAGCACTTGTGGGTGGAGGCCGTTACGATACACTAACAAAGGCATTTGGAAGAGACGACATGGGAGCAACTGGCGCGGCAGGTGGCATAGAACGTATAGTATACTCCCTAGAGAAACAAGGAATTGAAAACTTGTCAAACAGTGAGCGTGTATGGGTTGTCTTTGTCAATGACGACATGAAGAAAATTGCCATCAATATTGCATCTGCTCTTAGGTTAAAGGGCATACCTACTGAAGTGGACCTGATAGGCAAGCCGCTCAGAAAGCAGATGGACATGGCATCAAACTCCAAATATGTGATAATAATAGCTCCAAAGGAGTACAGCCAAAATTCTGTCGTCATTCGCAACATGAAGGATGGTTCTGAAAGACAGGTTAAACTTGATTCCTTGCTAGACAATCCTAGGTCTAATCTTCAATTCTAAACGCCTTTGTGAGCATGACCAACTCTGGCCCATTTGTAAGCCCACCAACCACTAGCGAGCCATTGTTTGCCAGTATTCCAGAGGAGACAAAGGGCGATCCGCCATTAATGGTAGCAGGCTCCATCTCAACTCCTAATACTTGAGATATAACACGAACATCGTCCTCTTCGGCTGCCGGATGTATGATTCCGCCATGTGATGTTGCCACAGCCATGGCGCCAGTTTGATGATATCCCGCAATTCTCTTTCTTATCACCTCAATGCCAAGAACATCTTCTACTTTTTTGACATATTCAGGAGGAATCAAAGGAGACATTATTCCACCTTTGTCATTTACACATATCAAATTGCCTATTGCTGTATGTTTTGTATCTAAAATATCTACATTAAGACCAGTTAATTTTTTCAAGTGAATCACCTCTTCTTCCAGACAATTTCTTGGTAAGAGCAAGCCATTATTGTTTACCACCATCAAGGGCCCCAAAAGTCTGGTATTAGCTACTGATGTGAAAACATGATCAGTCTTGAGAAATTCACACAAGTTCTCAACCTTTGTTGCAGCAAAACCATTTGGTACAAAGACAAAGCTGTCATTGCAATTTGCATAAATTCCTACGTTGGGACTGCGATAAACATCATACTTGAAAATTCCCATTGACTAACAACCGCTTTCTGAAAGATATGAATTTATCTTGTACACACTTTAAATAACTAACAATATTCCTACAATATCGGTGCCAATAGATCCAAACTTTCCTGCAAATCACAAAGTGATTGAAAAATTCAAAGATCCATTAAGTGAAAACTATTACTTGGTCTGGGGGCCAGGACGCCTTGCAGAGGCATCCACAGATCCCAAGGTTGTTGTTGATTACAAGACAATAGGTGAGCAGATCAAGCCAATGGGAGTACATGGCACATTTGTAGCAGTAGATTGGGATTCTTGTATTGCAGATGGAATATGCTTACTGAGTTGCCCGGTGAAAGTATTTGAGTGGTACAAAAATCCCGGAGAGACGGGCAGAAATGACAGAAAGGACTTTACCGATAAAGCAAGTCCAGTAAAAGAAGCCAATTGTATCTGGTGTATGGCATGCGTTGAAGTCTGTCCCACAAAAGCAATCAAAGTTGATCAAGCAAATCAAGAAGTTCACGAAAAAGAGATCGCCAATATATCTTAGTTTGAACTAATATTGTCTAAGTTTAAATAACATACCTGATCACAAAAAACCATGCCAATACCCGAAGACTTTCCAAAAGGTTACAAGCCAATTGGAAAAATAACTCAATCCGAAGGTCACTTTCACTTCCGATGGGGCCCTGGCAGACTAGCCGATGCTGCTAAAGATGAGAACTGCATAGCGGCTTTCAAGGCTCGAGGTGAAAAACTAGAACCAGTAGGTGTCAGTGGCACCATGGTCGCAGTAGATTGGGATTCTTGTGTTGCTGACGGCGCATGTATTGAGGCTTGTCCAGTACAAGTCTTTCAGTGGTACAGAACAGAGAAGGACATTCCGGCTAACAAAGCAGTAGATGTTGAAATGGCTGGAACTGGTAGTTCTGTAAAAGAGGAAAGAAAAGACTATACAGACAAGGCTGATCCAATTAGAGAACATGATTGTATCTGGTGTATGGCATGCGTTTCAGTCTGTCCTCCGCAGGCAATCAAAGTAGATCAGTCCAACCTAGAACACCACGAAAAGGCAGCAGGAACCTTCACAAAAATGGAAACCGGTTCCGTTAATCCACACGCGCACCATTAGAAATTTTTCGTCTTTTTTATTTTTCTTAGACTTCTAATCTGTATTGTATACGTGCTCTTGCCATTTGGGAAATACTTCGGTTCTTAAACAAATTTTAACAAGTCTTTCTGAAAAAGAACTGCAGAGGTCGCCTAGCCCGGCATGGCGTGGGCCTTGAGAGCCTATGTGCGCAAGCACGCGGGGGTTCAAATCCCTCTCTCTGCGTATTACTTTCCTATCTTTCCAAGCTCTGCCAAAAGGGCAGAAAGCTGAATCTCTGGATTGGAACCTATTACAAGTCGATAATCATACTTGGCAATGGATTCTAAAATCTCAGAAAGATTGTCAGTCTTTAGCTTGTAACATTCCTCATTGAGGTATTTTAGAAAATCTGACTCTGACATTCCATAAACCTTGATAAGCTCAATCATCTTGTTTCTTGCCTCTGTCAACTTTCCTGCTAGTGCAAGCTTTAGGATCTCACCCACATCGCTTGTCTTTGCAAGTCCAGCAGATGCTTTTACATGATCTTCATTTATTATCCCAAGACTTGCAGTTGCCTGCAACATATTGATAGAGTGTCGCATGTCTCCTTCAGAATAAGAGTATAGTGCCTCCAAACCTTCTTTGTCGTACTTGATCTTTTCTTTTTTACAGATCTCCTCTAGGTGATTTATTATGTCCTTTTCGGTAAGCCTCGTGAATTTGAAGACAGCACACCTGCTCTGAAGCGGTTCTATTATCTTTGATATGTTGTTTGCAATCATGATAAACCTACAATGACTTGCAGTGTCTTCTATTATTCTCCTAAGTGCGGTCTGCGCATCCGAGGTCATCTCGTCTGCCTCGTCTAATATGACAAGCTTGAATGGAATTCTTGTATCAAATCCTGAAAACCTAGCAAATTTTTTTACTCTTTCTCTTACCATGTTTATCCCTCTTTCGTCTGAAGCATTTAATTCCAAAGTGTACTCTTTCCACGAGTCTCCAAGGACCTCTCTTGCTATGCACAGGGCAGTGGTTGTCTTGCCCACACCGGCAGATCCAGAGAACATCAGGTGCGGCATCTCAGATGTATTTTTCAAAAGGGACTTCAAACTGCCTATGACATCTTTTTGATTTACAACATCTGATAACTTTACGGGGCGGTATTTTTCTACCCACATGAAAGATTCAGTCATAGGGTCTTACCTTTTTGCCCGCCTAATAAAATTAAGTCTGGGTTTCTTTGTTGATGCATTTTATACATGAATCAAGGTACTAGTAGGTAATAACAACAATACCAGTCTATTAAGTTGGCAAAATAATCTTATCATCTGAGGCGATCATCATGATAAATCTAGTATTAAATAGGAAAACTCTGTCTATGAGAGCTGGCTATACGCTAGATCAAATGATCTCAGCAGTTGGTGAAAAAAGTTGATCGATCCAGTCCATTAGCTGCTTGGGGAGGATCATGACATAATTTGAACATCTCAGAATTGATACAAGTCCATAGTATAGGATACAATCTACAGGATGTTAAGGTTAATTTTGGATATGACCTACGAATTGATGCGCCAGGCGTATTGATTGATGCCAAGCATGGAGAGATCTTGACTGTCCCAAGGTGGGTGGCTGAAGTATTGTCATCAGAGAAACTTGCTGAGGTACAGGATACAGACATGGTAGTAGCTTTGAAACAAGCTATTGTGAAAGAAAATATTCAGGGAGATTTTGATCTTTCAACGCTAGAACCAGAATTTTATATAAAAATGAATTCATTTATGCAAAGGTTACCCAAACAAGATGGCGATAAACTAGAAAGCATGTTAAATTCTCTTGTTAGAAAAAGACAGGGAAAGATTATTCGATTGGCAGATTCTTCTAAGATGACTTCTGAATTGGCAAAGAAGCTGACAGTAGAGGAACGAGCTCTGTTTGACTACATATACAACAACAGCACCGAATTTAAAAAACAGGTTCTAAGTGACAAGAAATGACCGTACAACCGGAATCTATTTCATCAAATAAACTTCAAGATCAGGTAAAAGATTTTCTAAGTCAATTCAAAGACAAATCTGGTTTATACAAATATGTTGATGAAATTGACCAGATGATGGCAAAGAAAACACAATACATTGTAGCAGACTACAATGATCTGGTTTTATATCCAGATATAGAATCTGTTTTTAATTCTGATCCAGACAAAATCCTTCTTGCCTTTAGCGGCGCAATAAAGGATATTCTAAAGGAAAGATTTCCAACATATGCAGAAAAGATTAGGCATGATATTCGAGTCAGAATTTCAAATTATCCTGCACAACGAAGTCTACGCGAAGTAAATGCCGAAGTAATTGGAAAAATGATAAGCGTCTCCGGAATGGTTGTAAGAGCTTCTGAGATAAAACCGCTTGCAAAAGAGCTAATCTATATCTGTCCAGAGGGACACCAGACCAGAAGAATTCAGGAAAAGGGTCTAGAATTCAAGGAGCCTCTAAAATGTGATAACGGTAAATGTACTCACAGAGAACTGGAACTAAATCCAGAACAAAGTAGATTCATTGATTTTCAAATGGTACGACTTCAGGAGTTACCCGAAGATCTGCCCCCTGGCCAGCTACCTCATTATCTGGATGTCACGGTGCTTCAGGATTTGGTTGACAACGCAAGACCAGGAGATCGTGTGATTCTTACGGGAATTGTAAGAATTGAGCAAGAGCATATACCATCAATGAGAGGCAAGAGCGGAATTTACAGATTAAGAATTCAAGGAAATAATATCGAGTTCTTGGGAGGAAGGGGGAACAAAAGTTCTAGAAGCACGGAAAGAGAAGAAATTTCTCAAGACGAAGAGAAGATAATAAAGTCGCTTGGAAAAAATTCTGACATATACGACAGGCTTGTGGCCTCGTTTGCACCGCACATTCATGGCCATGACATCATAAAGGAATCGATCCTACTGTTGATTGTAGGCTCCACCCAAAAATTGCTTGCAGACGGAGCCAAAATTCGTGGAGACATCAACGTCTTTTTGGTAGGTGATCCAGGCACGGCAAAGAGTGAAATGCTAAAGTTCTGCGCAAGAATTGCTCCTAGAGGACTTTATACCTCCGGAAGAGGTTCTACTGCTGCAGGACTCACAGCTGCAGTTGTGAGAGATAAAATTGGAATTATGATGCTAGAAGCAGGCGCAGTAGTTTTGGGCGATCAAGGTCTCGTATGTATCGACGAATTTGACAAGATGAAACCAGAGGACAGAAGCGCATTACACGAAACAATGGAACAGCAATCTGTGAGCATTGCAAAGGGAGGAATAGTTGCAACACTTAACGCAAGAACATCAATCTTGGCTGCCGCAAACCCAATGTATGGAAAATATGATCCGTTCAAGAACATAACGGAGAATGTCAACCTGCCGGTGCCACTTCTTACACGTTTTGATCTCATCTTTGTTGTTAGGGATATTCCATCAAAAGAAAGAGATACAAGAATTGCACGACACATACTGAACCTGCACAGAACTTCTGCGTCAGATACCAAATCGCTCATTGATGTGGATATACTAACAAAATATCTGACATATACAAAACGATTTGATCCAATATTGACTCCAGAAGCAGAGGAAAAAATTCTACAATACTACATGACAATGAGAAATGTTGAATCAGAAGGAATGATTACGGTTACGCCTAGGCAGCTGGAGGGGCTTGTAAGGTTGGCAACCGCCAGAGCAAGACTATTGATGAAGACCCAAGTTGACGTTGAAGATGCAGAAAGGGCAATATTCCTAATACAAAGCATGCTCCAAGATGCCGGAGTAGATGTAAACACTGGAAAAGTAGACCTTGGAGTTCTACAGGGACGTCCACACAGCGAGGTCTCAAAGATGCAGCTATTCATGGATGTGATGAAATCACTGGAAGGAGACGAGAAAAGGCCCGTAGAAGACAAAACCTTTGTCAAGGAACTGGTCAAAACAGGAAAATTCACTGAGGAGGAAGCAAGAAAATACATAAAGAAACTGCAGCGAGAGTCAGCTATTTATGAATCAAAACCCGGTCATTATAACCGGGTATGAAAGTAGAAGGATTAGATATTCCCAAGACTGCAGTTGAATTCCTTCACAATAATGGCTTTGTCGCTCTTTATCCACCACAAGAAAAGAGTGTAAAGGCAGGGCTATTGAAAGGAGAAAGCATTCTAGTTTCTGCCCCTACCGCAAGCGGAAAGACATTGATTGCCATGCTTGCCATAATAAAATGCCTTTTTGCCAAAAAGGGCAAGATAGTTTATCTAAGCCCGCTTAAGGCTTTAGCTTCAGAAAAATTTTCTGAATTTAAGAAACTAGAGTCTGTGGATTTTGGCAGAAAAATCAAGATCCAGATATCAACAGGAGATTACGATCAAACTGATAAAAATCTGGGACTACATGACATTCTTGTCCTTACCAATGAAAAGATGGATTCGCTAATGCGACAGGGTGCTGAATGGATAAGCGAAATCAGTCTTGTCATTGCAGATGAAGTACATCTGATAGGAGATGAAGATAGAGGGCCCACACTTGAAATCGTCTTGACAAAACTATCTCTACTTGAGAAAAAACCACAGATGCTTGCATTGAGTGCAACAGTAACCAATGCAGATGAAATATCAGACTGGCTTGGCTGCCAACTTGTAGAAAGTAATTGGAGGCCAGTACCACTATGGGAGGGGGTTTATGACCAAGGGGTGGTAACAATGCAAAACAGGAAAAATTTTCAGGTCGAAACAAGTATCCGAGGAGCTCCGGTAGATTTAGGCTTGGATTCTCTCAAAAATGGAGGACAAGCAATTCTATTTGCTGAAACCCGAGCACGGTCTATTTCTCTTGCAACAAAGGCATCAGATGCTGTCGTGGCATATCTTTCAGAAGATGAAAAAAAATCTCTGGAAGAAATATCGCAAAGAATCCTTGAAGAAAATGAGCATACAGAACTCATTAGAAATCTTGCAACGCTAGTAAAAAAAGGAGTTGCATTTCATCATGCAGGACTAAATCCAAATTGTAGATATGTGGTAGAGTCAGAATTTAGAAATGGACAAATAAAGATCATTGCATCAACTCCGACATTGGCTGCAGGAGTAAATCTTCCTGCAAGAAGAGTAGTACTTGCAAATGTCAACAGATATGACGTAAAATATGGAGGCAACAAACCCATCAGTGTTCTTGAGTATAAACAACTTTCTGGCAGGGCAGGAAGACCGCAATATGACGAGTACGGTGAATCCATCATAGTTGGATCTTCTAACAGCGATGAACTCTTTGATTATTACATTAATGGTACCCCGGAACCGATCTCCTCGAAACTTACAGGAGATAAAGCATTACGAATTCACGTGTTGAGCTTAATATCGACTACTCCTGGAATAAAAAATGATGAGGTAATAGATTTCTTTACAAAAACACTCTTGGGATCTCAAGAAAGAAAGCCAACTATAAAATTCAAGATTCAGATAACACTGCGTTATCTCGAGTCTGAAGATCTCATAAAACAAAGAGGAGGGAGATTTATTGCAACAGAATTTGGCAAAAAAACTTCTGCCTTGTATATAGATCCACTTACAGCCGTCTATTTCAAAAAGACGCTGCAAAAAATCTCAAAAGGCAGAAAACACACCTTTGGGATATTACACGCTATTACAAGTTGTGAAGATTTCTTTCCCAAATTCTCACTAAGAAACAAGGATTATGAATCAGTCAGCACGCTTCTTGAAAACTATGCCAGTCAATTAATTGAGAACATATCAGAATATGATTGTAATAGAAGCTTACTTGCAACACATGCATGGATAAACGAATCAAGCGAGATCTCTCTTTCCGATAACCTTGGCATAGAATCAGGTGATATGCACAGGATGACTGAGACCGCAGATTGGCTCATTCATGCATTCTATGAGCTTGCCAAGATTGAAAAACTAGATAACATTATGGATGAGCTAGGCATTTTACAAACCAGAATAGCATATGGGATAAAAGAAGAACTTGTAGATCTTGTCAAAGTACGTGGTATTGGAAGGGTACGGGCAAGACTTTTGTACAAGAATGGAATCAAGACCCTTGACGAGCTAGCGTCAATTCCTGTTGAAAAACTTGCTAAAATTGACAAGATTGGGCCTGTAATTGCAGAAAACATAAAGACACAACTCAAAAAGATAAGATGATGCTTGACAAGACGATAGCGACCATATTAGTTTCAGCCATAGCATTCGTTGTGGTTTATGCCCTTACTCCAGCCCTTATCAAGACCCTTGAAAAAAGAAAGCTCGTAGTTAAAGACTACAACAAAGTTGGAGGTACAATGGTGGCAAGGCCTGGAGGGCCGTCTATTCTTGCGGGCATTCTGGCATCTGAGATTGTTCTTTACGCGTTCTACTCTTCGACAGATGTATTGGCAATAATTCTTACCACCTTTTTTGCATTTCTTGTAGGTCTTGCAGATGATAGAAGGGTATTGGGTGGCTGGTTCAAGCCTCTTGCTCTAGCTGCCAGTGCCATTCCAATTATCCTGTTAGGAACTTATGATCCGCATTTAGCATTTCCATTATTTGGTCACGTTAGGATTCCAGAGTTGTATGTAGCATTGGTAATCTTCATGATTCCAATTACTGGAAATACGGTCAATTCTATTGATGTGCTAAATGGAGTTGCAAGTGGCTTTATGACAATTGCAAGCTTTGCGCTTACTATATCGCTATTTATTGTTCATCATTATGACATAGCCATAGCAAGTTTGCCTCTAGGTTTTGTATCTCTTGCTTTTTACAAATATCACAAGTTTCCTAGCAAAATATTTCCGGGTGACTCTGGTGCTCTTACTCTGGGTGCCATGTATGGCGCAATTGCCATAGTGGGTCATGTGGAGATAATTGCAGCAGTTGCACTGCTGCCAGCTGTGATAAACTCATTTCTGTTTCTCTCCAGTGTAAAGCGAATAATTGAACACAGGCAGCTAAAATCAAATCCAGTTGAACACACAGAAGATTTCAAGCTAAAAGCTACTGCTGACAAGGATGCTCCAGTGACATTAGTACGTTTGATTGTGGCTAATAGACCCATGACCGAAAAAGAAGTGGGATTTACAATTTTTAAGCTGGCACTATTTTCAGCAGCACTTGCAATCATAACTGCATTTATGATGGATGTTCATATATGAGTGCGCCAATCTATGTCTACGTCTCTATAATGTGGATAATGATTGTGGCTGGCGGAGGGCTTCTTGTTACTATAATTTCTCCAATACATATACATGGTTTTGGGAAATTTGACGAGTTTTTGGATTCTGGCGTAAAAGCAGCCATAGCCGTCACACTTGTTGTTCTCTGGATCTTTATCATGTCAAAGGCAAAGAACTGGATATTTCACAAACGAATTAGGAATTAGCTTTCTTCCCATTCTTTTTTCTTTTTGTCGTATTCTTGTCGAGAATATCTGACTCTTGCTGGAACTCCTGCAACCACGGTATCAGCAGGGACATCCTTTGTAACGACTGCTCCCATTGCAACTACGCTGTTTTTGCCTATTGTTACTCCAGCTTTTATAACGGCCCTTGAGCCTATCACCGCACCATCCTCGATGGTAACACCAATCATTTTTTTACTTGCCGGATACGGGTCATTTGTAAGAGCCGCGGCAGGTCCTATGAATACATTTTTTCCAATTCTGGATAGGGGTGGTATGTACACCATTCCCTCTATCATGGTATTGTCACCAATCTTTACGTTATAGTCCACATGGGCAAGTGAGCCAATCTTTACATTATCTCCTATCTCTGAATTGTCTCCAACGTATGCAAAATGCCATATTTTGACATTTTTACCCAGCTTTGCCTTTTCTGATACAAAATTTGTAACCATTTTTTATCACAAATGCCAAGGAGAGCCCTTGCTAACAACCTTATCTGGAAGTGAGTCTCTATGCCTTTTCAAGAATTCCATATCCTCGTTTTTGTCCCTAATCTCATCTGGCAGCATGATTGGGATTTCATCTATTATAGGATAAAATCTAGAACACTTTGAACAAAATATGACGCCCTCTGAAACAATCTCATCTTTTGATGAAAGCTCAAAGATCTCAAGCGGAAAATGTTTGTCTATTGGACATGCAAGAATTTCCATCATTTTCCTGTTCATTTGAGATCTAGATAAATTGGAGTTCCTTTGTGACTAGATAAAAGTGCTGCTTCAGCTATCTTTGTTGTATTTACCGCATGTTCTGGTCTTACTCTGATCTCTTCTTTGCCCTCTGATGCAGCAATAAAATTTTTAATTTCTAAAAGAAGAGGCTCTTGTATATCTTTGCGCGGGATCTCAGCTCCCAAATCTGTTTCTATCTTTACTTCTTGTGTGATAAAATCAGAAGATATTATTGCATCACTGCAGACAGCATTGAATCTTCTGATCTTGATGGGAGTTATCCAGTTTGATGAAATGATGGCTATTCTATTTTCCTTAAAACCTAGCATTATTGTAGCAAAGTCTTCATGCTCATGTCTTATTCTACCGGATCTTGCAAAGACCACTTCGGGTACATCATCGAACAGCCACATGGCAGTGTCTATGTCATGAACTGAAGTATCATAAATTATTCCAACATCTTTGATATGAGGAGGCATTCTGTTCTCTCGATGAAATTCTAACATTATCAATTCGCCGTATTTTTTTGTCTTGACATATTCTTTTACTAGAGATACCGCAGGATTGAACCTTTCAATGTAACCTGATGTAAGAATTACCTTGTTTCTCTTTGTTATCTCTAACAACTCTTCACCCTCACGAGAAAGATATGTCATGGGTTTTTCAACAAAGACGTTCTTTTTCTTTTGTAGTAGAGTTTTAGTAATCTCAAAATGAGTCGAGGTAGGAGTGCAAACAAATGCTGCGTCAAATTGTTCTGATTCTAAAAGTGAATCAATGCTTGAATAATGATTGACGGAATATCTATTGCCAAATTCCTTCGATCTTGATGGGTCCAAGTCGCAAACTGCTGAAAGAACTCCAAGCTGGGAAAGAATTCTAACGTGATTCTTGCCAAAACCTCCAACCCCAATCTGTGCTATTTTCATCTTAATACACTGGTGTTATCCAATGGTAATACTTTTTGTTTTTGCCCATCACAATTTCCGAATAAACGTTTTGAATCTGTCTTGTTATCTTTCCAATTCTTCCATCCCCAATCTTTTTACCATCGATTGAGCTGATCGGTGTTATTTCAGCTGCAGTTCCAGTAAGAAAAGCCTCGTCAGCAAAGTAAATCTCTGTTCTGGGAATCTCGCGCTCTATTGTTTCAAAACCAAGCTCGCTGGCTATCTTGATTACCGAATCCTTTGTAATTCCTTCTAGTGCAGAAGAGCTGGGAGGCGGGGTTAACAGCTTTCCATTTCTAACAATGAATATGTTTTCTCCAGGCGCTTCGCTTATGTTTCCAAGATGATCTAGCAAAAGCGCTTCATCATATCCATTTCTCTTACATTCTTGTGTTGCCAATATGGAATTAAGATAGTTACCACCCATCTTTGCAAGAGGGGGGGTAGAAATATCATGAATTCTTCTCCATGATGATACACCAACTCTAATTCCGTTTTTATTGAATAAATCTCCAAAGGGAAACATTACTATTGCTGCATGAGTAGGACTGTTTTCCGTTACGTGTAGATTTATCCCATATCGTCCTACGAAATAGAATGGGCGTATATAGCATGCCTGTCTTACATTATTTTTCCTACATAACTCTATTACTGCATCAGACATCTGTTTGTCAGTAAATCTCAGAGAGATGGAGTATACTTTTCCAGAATTTCTGAACCTTTTGATATGATCATAAAGCCTAAAAATATACAGATTTTTGGAACCCCAATACCCGCGCAATCCCTCAAAAACTGACGTTCCATAATGTATGGCATGGCTCATCACAGAAACAGTTGCCTCATTATCCTTTACAAATTTTCCATCAAACCAAACAAATTTTGGAACAAAAGTTTTCATATAAAAAACCAATTCTGTCTATAATTAATCTATTTCTACCAGAAGCCAGTGCTAGGAAATTTCATACCAAGAACTCTATATGTAAGATCAGGTGAGGTGGCAAATTTCCTGACAATGTCCCATTTCTCGTGTATTATCCTGGCAATTTCAGGTTCAATGTAATGTTCCCAGTCAGTGTCCTTTCCCATGGCAGATTCAAACATCTTCTGCTTTACAAATGAAGCCGAAGTCTCTTTTCTCTTGCCAACCTTTGGATTCAATCCATATAGTCTTAGTACAAAGGCTTCTGCTTTATCTCCAGTGTATGTGAAATAGTCTGTTTTAATTCCATCCAAAATTTGCTTTTTGATGTTCCATGAATACGGTGAAAGTAATGGCGGCATGTACTTTGCAAACGGTGAATAAAATGTATAGTTTGGCTCTATGGATACCGAATCTCCAAACACTGACTGCAACATCTTTTTTCTTAACTCGTAAGTAAATGGAAAACTTCTGCTGTTAACCTCATTGCCATCTATTCTAAATATGACAGGAAAAACTCTAACTTCTTTGTTGTCTTTTTTTAGTTCGTTGATGATTTCAATGTGGGCTTTAGTAACTGGATTTAAGTGAGCAAGATAGATTGCTATAGCCAATTGCCTTCTATATTAATCAGGCATATTTCAATCCTTGACCAAGTCTTGGTGGCAAGGTCTTGGATATAGAAGATGGGGACGATGGGACTTGAACCCACGACATCCAGCGCCCGAGGCTGGCAGTCTGCCAAGCTAACCTACGTCCCCGTAGTTTGGCCAAAATGATAGAATATTATCTTTTCAAATGATCTTGACTAACCGTACGATTCGTACTTTATTTCAAAGCTCTTGTCGGCTCTCTTGTTTCTCTCGGTTACAAAACCCTTGGGAGTCAGTACATCTAGGCATCCATCTATGGTTCCCTGCCAACCGCAAATGAAAAACACCGTATTGTCTTTGGTAATCTTGTCTCCCACTAGTTTTTCAAGCGGAGACATTTCACCATTCTTTGATTGTAAGAAAGTTTCTACTCTTCCCTTTTGCCCATTCCATGTTCTATTAAACCACTCATCTGGCCTGCTGATAGTTGCTCGATATCTAAAATTCCATTTGTCCTTGCCTCTATCCAAACTCTCTTCTTCTAGACTAGTCAATTCATCTCTGTAACCAAGTTCATCTACATAGCTTGCTCCATGTAAAACCACTATCTCTCTCTTGCTTCCTGTGGCATGAAGATGGCGAGCATAGCTTACAAATGGAGCCAGGCCAGTGCCTCCTCCTAGGCAAACTATTCTTCTATCATCAGGTTCACCATTTGGCTTCTTTTCCTCTATGGTAAAGGCACCAGTGGGCTTTACCCATGTGATTTCATCTCCTTCCTTTGCACTAAACAAAACTGTTGTGAGACGACCGGGCATTGGTTTTCTAACCCATCTTATGTACAATTCAAGATACTTTCTATTTTCCGGATGTGATGCAATTGAGTAAGCTCTTCTGATCACCTTGTTTTCTGCAGGTACATGTGCACCCAAAGTTGCAAATTGACCAGACTTGTACTGTGGAAGTTCACCCTCTTTTGGTACGAACCTGAAAACTGCCAAATCTTCTTTTTGAATTTGAATATACGAAATTATTGCCTTGTTTTCTAAGACCACGCGAAGAATTCAATTTATGATAGTTAAATATCTTATGTTATTTCGGTCAAGCTAATTTCCTAGTTTACACTAAACGTTAATAACCTCACAAAAAAAGTTAATGCAAATCAGATTGTACTCTGATTAAAATCGGGCCGGTCGTCTAGCCTAGTAGGATACGCCCTTGGCATGGGTGAGATCGTGGGTTCAAATCCCACCCGGTCCATCCTATAATTCATATCGGACAGGTCACCGCCTGTTACAATTTTTCTCCACTATTG
>JASHOW010000030.1 GCA_030038445.1 Nitrosopumilaceae archaeon | reverse complement strand
ATTTTGGCTACCAGTTTTGATAATAGTGTCACAACTGTGATAATAAAATCAATGAAAACTGCCTTGGGTGAATTTGCTTATTATGAGTCCATAAGAGAATTTTTGGATGCAATCAGTGGGAATACTTGATCTCCAAAATTGGGAAACAAGATCATATATTAGCGGTTTCATGGTACGGTACAAACTATTTTATGCTGATTTATGGCTATGTATGAGAGAAATGCTAGGCGACGAGCTTGATCACGTCAAATACACATCAGGCAGAAATAGCAGGCTTGTAGTTAAATCAAAAGAGGGCAGCTCCGTTACTGATTTGATACCCACATTGTATGAGATGGCAAAAGCAATAATGGCAATAAAATGCGATCTAGACAAGGCAAATGCGGGCAACAAGATGCTTGAGGACTTTTCTAAACTAGAATCTGCAATCATGAAGATGACTGTAGATATTGAGTATATGAGAAGAAAAGGCCATTGATGTCATATATGCACTGATTTTTGCTCTAGTTTCCACTCACAAGTAAACTTTACAAGGCATTTCTATAAAACTTATACGAAGACTTTATCAAAAGCTTTAATGTTGATTGTTTATTGCCACGCAAAGAATACAAGACAATTACCGTAAAGGAAGCAACATTTGTAAGATTTCTTAAGATAGTACATGAGGCAAAGAAAGCAAACCCCAGACTAGATAATAGTACGTTTCTTGAGAAGCTCTTAGATCACTATAAAAAGAAAGGATGATCC
This sequence comes from Nitrosopumilaceae archaeon, assembly GCA_030038445.1. Lineage (GTDB taxonomy): Archaea > Thermoproteota > Nitrososphaeria > Nitrososphaerales > Nitrosopumilaceae > Nitrosotalea. The sequence goes on along the minus strand of JASHOW010000030.1, from coordinate 12,856 downwards.
TGTAACACAGACTTTCAATGAACAGATGAAGGTTTTATTATAGTAAAAATTCAATCTTTTTTGATTGGATCCACTGTTAAGGGTAAATGAATCTCACAAAAACGGTGTCTTGTCAGATAAAACTCGCTTTCTAATCATGGAACGATTTGGAATCGTGCTTGAGGGAATACAAAGAATTGAAAAGGCATCAAAGATAAACTTCCCACTGGCATATGTAGAGCCCTCAATTATAATCTCACAACACGCAGGTTCCTTTGACTATGGAATCTTGTTTGCAAGGACGCTTCCCATAATAGTAAACGAAAAAGTAGAGATTATAATCCAGATCACGGCTCCGCTTGTTGCCTATGGTCTAAAAGGCACAATACATGCCATACTTGCTCACGAATTTTTACATTATCTAGAATTGACGAAAAGAATGTCCAAGATGGAGATGGTCTCAGATGAGATCTCAGGTAACCTCTTTGAGAGTATGTACGCAGATACCACTAGATTGTTTGAGCCGCGGGCAGTCTTTGATGACAAGACATTGCTATTGCATATAACCAAGAAATTTCCAGAGGGATTTAGGGACTATAAATTAGAAGATAAGGTATTAAAAAACTGGATTCAAAAAAAACTGCCTACCATAAATATTGCACTTGATAGCAACACTGTCAGGATTCCGGCAGATGTACTTGCAAAGACCCAGATTGATTCAAACTTGGTTCATAAACTAGAACAAATAGAACAAAGGGCCTCTAAACTAAGAAAGAAAAAGCTGTATTGATTATTTTGTAAATTCTGTAAGACCGCATTTGCCGCAGGTTCGCCTGTCTTTGTGTTCTGACATAAAGACACCTTTGCCACATCTTGAGCATTCTTTTCTAGCCTTCTCTGTCTTGTCACCTTTTACCTTGTAATACTTGTAAACTGACGGGCTTGATCCTTTCTTGCCGGCCATTACTTTGTCTCTTCCTTCTTCTCTTCTACGGGTTTGGCTTTGTCTTGTGTAGCATCACCTTCTGTCTTGGCTGGTGTTGCCTTGGCCTTTTCTAACCTCTTGAATATTGCTGCCTTGAGATGTTCTTTTGCTAACTTTTCATCATCGTACACATAAAACGTACCTGAGAGTATTGGTCTACCGGTATCATTTTTGAGATTAATTGGGATCACGATCTTGCCTTCTAGCTTGAATTGTTTTGTTATCATCTCGGCAGCTTCTAATCTCTTAAGCCTGCCTGCAAGTCCTTTGAATGTACACGTAATCTCTCTTCTTGAGAGTAGAGGATTTTTTACATCACGTGTGATTTCAATCATGGACATGTATGGTGAGTCCTTTTAATAGTTCATATAAATCTTAATCGTGGAACAGCTAAATTTTAAGAAATCGTGGGTACCGATAGAGCATATGGATCGTTACATGGTTCATCTCAAAAACTCTGGTTATCTACCCAGCGATGCATCGACATTGCTAAAAAAGGCAGATGATCTAACTTCGAGTCTTGACGCTCTCATTAGAGATACCAGGGTATCAAAAAAATACTTGGAATTTGATGTATCGGTTGCAAAAGAATATCTTGATTTGCTAATTGAAAAACTAGGGCCGCTTGGAGATCTTGATCATGCCCGACATCTTGTTGAAGAAAAGATAGAAAAAGAAGAGGCGTTGGATGGAGCCATTTTTTATTTTAACAATGAAAGATTCTGGGAATGTCATGAGGTTCTTGAAGGTGTGTGGAAGAAAACATATGAGGGGGAAAAAGATCTCGTACAAGGAATAATTCTTGTCGCTGCGGCATTAGTTCATTATCAAAAATACGAAAATGATATTTGCATCTCAATTATGAAGCGGGCGATGGAAAAACTTGTCGCAACAACAGGAAAATATCATGGTATAGATATTGATGAATTTAAGAAAAAAGTTTCCCAGATAATTAAGACTGGAAATATTGCCGCCTTTGTTATTTGATAAGTCTAATTGCTGTCTTGATTACATCTGAACCAGTAAGCAGTCCTATCTTTCCTTTTCTTGCTTGTTCCTCGGTAAATCTTGTGGTGCCATCCTTTCTGACCGAGTCGCCTGAAATCAGTACTGGAACGGGATCATCGCTATGTCCCTTGTTTATGCATGGCGTAGAGTGATCTCCTGATATCACAACAGATACCTTTGAGGTGTCTATTATATCAAGCAAAGTACCGAAGAATCTCTGGTCTATCTCCTCTATATTTTTCATTTTTCCAACTGCATCTCCATCATGGCCAAACTCGTCTGGTCCCTTGATATGAACATAAATGGCATTTTGTGTCTGCATTGCCTTTGCTGCAACCCTTGCCTTTTCCTCGTAATCTGTCAAACCTCCTGCACTAAATGTCTGCATCTTTAGTACATTTGCAATGCCAATCTCAACTGGCATATCAACAATACAAGAAAACTTCATCTCATGTAATTGATTTATTGGAACTACGTTAGGCAATCTATTTCCTGCGTCGCGCAACAGTATTGAGTTTAGAAGCTTTTTACCCTGATCTTGACGCCTCCTGTTGATCTCGCTGTTTTTCATAATGACAAGAGACTGATCAGTGAATTCATTGATCAAAGAGGCAGAGAGCTTGGCCCCTGATGACTCATTTAAGGGAAGTGATTTTTCAATCTTCAAGTAATCGGCAACAGCCTTTGCAACTCCCATACCATCAATTCTTGCATAGGCAGGATCTGTATTGCTAACATCTGGAGATAGAAACTCACCGTCACATCGTATTCTGACTATTACTCTGTGTCCTATAGTTGGAGATACAACAACTGATGCCTTTGGATTTGAAAACTTGATCTTTTGTTCTAGCTCACTTGCAATTGCCATGGCGTCCTCCCTCTCGATCTTTCTACCTGCCCTCCTGTCTGTTATGACCCGCTCGTCATTTACGGTGGAAAAGTTTCCACGCAATGCCAAATCGCCATTTTTGAAATCAATTCCGATTCCTATGGATTCGATTACCCCTCTTCCGACATATTCCGAATTTACAAACCTATAACCTAGCATGTTAAAGACAGCAATGTCTGATTGTGGAGCGATTCCTTTTCCCACTGAGATCACCTCGCCTATTGTACCATTTCTTGCAAGCCTATCCAAGTTTGGGGTCTTGGCATAGCTCAGAGGAGTCATTCCCTTCAAGTCTGGATGAGGAAGGTCTCCTATACCATCAAGTAAAACATAGATTAGACGCACGTTTGAATTATCTGTAATTTTTATTCAGCCTCATCTTCCGAATTTTTCATATATTACATAAACCTTGATTTTTCAAGTCGATCACTTTGTTATCTTGACATAGAATGAAAATACAGATTTTAGTTTCTAATGTGGGGACGAAGGTGGCGTTACTATCTCTTTGAGCTTTATCTTAAATCTTAATGTCTTTCCTGCCAGTGGGTGATTCAGGTCTACCGTAACCATCTTATCGCTAACTTCGGTAATAGTCGCTGGTACTTTTTCACCAGTTGGTAGACCAGCCTCAAAAAGCAACCCGGCTACAAGATTTACTTCCTGCGAGAATATCTCCCTAGAAACTTTTTGTACGAGCGCGGGATCGTGTTGCCCATATGCCTCAGCAGGAGACAGTGTGAATTCTTTCTCGGTTCCTTCTTTCATTCCTAGCACAGCCTTGTCAAATCCTCTTATCACATGTCCTGACCCAACTTCAAATTCTAGTGGTTTTCCGTGATTTTCGGAGCTGTCAAAAACTGAACCATCATCAAGACTCCCAACATAATCCACCTTTACCTTATCGCCAGTTTTTACTATCAACTCAAACACATCCTATTTTGTTTACAAAAAACTTGATACTGCATACGTCTATGGATTTCACATTTTTTCAAGAATGTTGTGACAGAAAAGTACTTTGGTTGTTTCATGATGCTGCGACACCAAAATCTATTCTTCTGGCAACGGAAATTGTTTTGCAAGATCTTCTGCAAGTTTCTCGTAATCTTCTCTTGTCTTGCCTATCTCTTTTAGCTTTTCTGATTCTACATTTGAAAGTTCGTGGTTTACCCTTTCAACATCATTACGCAAAGCCATCTCTGCCATCTCAAACAATCTGTTGTTCTCTTTCCATATATGTTGAACAACATGGTTGATGTATTCCTGCATGTCTGTAACTAGCTGGACAGAGTCTCCAGTCTTTACATATGTCTTAGAAGATTCTTCCATTCTTGCAGCTAGTTTTCTTGTTAGCGTATGTTCTGTTAGCATAACCGCAATGGGTCCGCTATCTTTTGGCATACCTTTCTTTTCAAGTTCTGGAAAGAGTGAATTTTCTTCCTTTCCGTGATGACATACATCAGTAAAGTTTTTTGTAAAATCGACAACCTGGGAGATTATAGGTTCTGGAATCGTTTTTCCACTCTGTAAAAGCGGAATTGTTGCCCACATTGCTTTCAATACCTTTTCAATTAGCGCATGATCTTTTCTTAGTGATTCGGTTGACATTGATTTTCTAGATGTTTTGTTCCAATTTAAGCGTAATTTTTGCTTATGCTATATGATCTATACATTCATAGTAAGTTTGTTTGTACAGTACATACGGAATAATATACATGATTAATGCTATGTGATATAGAATGTATCAAACTGTGCCATTTCGAGATATGGTTGGAATGAGGCCTATTGATGTCTCTTGCACAAGCCTATCCTTACTCTTTGGGTTTATCCAATTTGCTTTTTGGTTAGGACCTAGTGTTGTTGTATATTGTTTAGTACGAACCGTAGGAGAATTGAAAACTATCTATGAAACATGGTAAATACAGGCGTGATATGCCGTAATGGCTTATGATGATCTTGCTATGAAGAAAAATCTTGTCGCTCTGGCAATCGGGAAAACTCTCATAGATATAGATTCTAGGCGATATGCCGAAGTTTCAAAACTTCTTGACGAAAAACATGAGATCAAACTTGTTGATTGTTATGAACATCCAGAATATCTCAGAGAAGCATTGAAAGAACTCTATGGTAACTCGTACAAATTTCTAGTAGATTCGATCAAAGATAACCTATCTGACTTTCCTGATCATCTGGAAATCATGAAATTCTTGGATGTATTATCTAAATGACCTCCTTTTCTTATATATTTTCAAACAAGAAAAGACTTTCATATTTTGCAAGAGCTCTTGATAATGTTAGATCTCCGATCATTGAAAAGGTTTTAAATTGGCAGATCGGGAATTTAACAGTATATGGGGGATCTACGCAAGGACTATGTTGTTGACAGGTTTGTGATCGTTTCGCAAGATGATCGTAATACTAGTGATTCTAAGAAATGTCCATATTGCCCCGGAAACGAATCCATGACAAACCCATCTGCATTATCACTTGTTGCAAAGGATGGAATGTTGCAAAGACTACAGGATACGGAAGACTACTATGTCAAAGACTGGTCTGTTAGAGTTTTTGAAAGCAAGAATCCTGTGGTTGCAACCACATCCGAGAATTCTTACAGTGATAGGCCACTTTACAGTGAACCTGCTTATGGTTATCACTATATTGTAGTGGCATCTGAAAAACACAAGGACTCCCTTGCAAGCATATCAGTAGAGCAGTGGTCTAATGTTTTAGTTGTGATTCAGGATAGGCTTAGGTGGCTATACACACAAAGAGGCGTCACCTATGTCTCAATATACGTAAATCATGGAAAGGAGGCGGGCAGCCCTGTCATACACCCACATCTTAATGTCGTTACATTTTCTACAATCCCGCCCGTGATAGAGCAGGAAGCAGATGCCGCACACAAGATCCTAAATGAGAAGGGCGTATGCCCAATGTGCCAGGCAGTAAGCACAGAAACAGGAGGACCAAGACAGATCCTGCAGACAGAAGGGTTCATTGCATTCTGCCCGTGGGCTCCATCTCATCCATATGAGTTTTGGATATACCCAAAAAAACATACTACAAGCTTTTCAAAAATAACTCAAAAAGAGATAAACGACCTGTCTTTGATCTTGCGTGCCACACTTGGAGGCCTTACTAACACAATGAAGAGCACATCATACAACATGGTATTTCATCTATCACCAGAAAAGAAAAATAACAGACAGATTCATTGGCACATTGAAGTTTACCCGCAATCTGACTCTTGGTCAGGCCTTGAAAGGGGATATGGGGTTTTCTTGAATAAAATAACTCCAGAAAAGGCAGCCGAAGAACTTGGCTCATCTTGCAGAAAAGAGCTTGCAGGCCTAGTTGGAATAGTGTAGACAATCATTTGGTTTATTTATTGAAATAAAGCAAGAACATTCATGGCAGTTGAACAATGGGTGGCTCTAGCAAGCTTGGTAATGTTTTCCTTGTTTGTAGCTCAAATGATATCCATTGCACATTTCTTAATCAACCCGTCATATGATGTTGATCCGTCATCAATGATTCGAGAATTTCTCTCAATCAGTGGTGGACCTGCATTGATACTTGCGGGCTCATCATTTTTATTGGCTCGTAGATATGGTTCAAGACTTTGTGGCTCTTTTATTATTGTGGCAGGAGTTGTGACACTAGTTGGAATGAATTATGTTAATACAATAATACCACATATACCTCCAGCATATCTAGTTCAAGAACTCCAACTTGTTCCAACGATATTCATGGGTGTTTCAATACCTGTCATGATAGTGGGAGGGCTTCTGTTTCGATTGAAACCAAGACCAAAAAGAGATTATATTTTTGATAGATGATCAAATCTCATTGCATTAGAATGTCTCTTAAATCCCAATTTTTCGTAAAAAGGAATGAGATCATCTGTACAATCAAGAATGGTTTTGTAACAACCATGCTTTTGAGCATATTCTAATAGGGCACGCACAACTTTTTGCCCTATTCCTTTACCTTGGAATTCTTTTGCAACAACTACGTCTTCTATGTGACCTACCTTCCCTCCCTTGTGGATAAACTTCTGCTCAATTATGATACTTGCAGCGCCCACAACTTTGGAATCAATCACTGCAACGTATATTGTCTCGCTTGGATTAGAGGAGATCTTCTCAAATATGGACTGTGCTTTTCTTGTGCTCAGATCGCTTGTTTTTCTTAGACTATCAAGCGAGTGTAAAAATCCACTGGAGATGTCTTTTTTCTGAATCTTGCGTATCTTGACTTCAGTCATGGTTAGGGTTAGATCTGGCCAAGTTTTTCTAAATAATGCTGATATGCATGACGGTAGGATGCCTTGTCTCCAATATCGATAAAACCCTTCTTGATTGGATATCCGCTTACCCTGTTCTTCTTGACTAGCGCGCTACGAATAACAAGATCCATTCCATATGGCTTGCCTGCTGGAATAAAATCTAAAACTTCTGGCTCCATGACATAGCAACCTATGTTGATATTTCCGCTCACATCGGGCTTTTCTTTCCATGCTCTGACCCTGTTGGCCTTGTCCATCTCTATGAACCCATATGGAAGCTTTGTCTTATATTCAAATAATCCCATTGTCACAAAAGATTTCTTCTTTTTATGGTGGTCAATCATATTTTTCAAACTAAACTCAAAAATTGAATCTCCATATACGCAAACAAAAGTGTCATCAATAAATTCTTGTGCAGTCTTTAACTGACCAGCTGTAGCAAAGGGCCTATTTGCAACAGCATACTCAATCTTCACGCCAAATCTACTGCCATCCTCAAAATAATCTTCTATTGTTTTTCTCAGGTAACTGACGCACAAGACAAACGAATCTATACCATTGTTCTTTATCCAGTCAATCAAGTGTTCTAGTAGTGGTTTATCTCCAAGTGGAAGCATAGCCTTTGGCAGGAATGTGGTGTAAGGTTGTAGCCTTGTTCCAAGTCCGCCAGCCAAAATCACGGCCTTCATAAAATGTAGTCTAAGAACCTAGTATTTATTTTGAAGGATGGCTTCTACTATACAATCTTACCAAGCTTCATTAAAACGTCCTTAGGGGTTTTGCCAAACACCAAGATCATTGGTTCTTTTCCAGCGTCTCCCTTGTGATATATCACATCTGGAGGACTCTTTAATTTCTTGATTGCACTTTTTATCCCCCATGATACTGTCTTTCCATCTACATTTTTTGTACTGTGAAGCTCTAACGACCTGTCGTAATAAGAAACTTGAAGCTTTTTTGCAATTGCTTTTCTGATTGTCTTATTATCATATCTTATGTTTATGGCAGACCTTACTGTAGGAAATCTTTTTGACATCGCCAAAACCGCGTTAGCCACATGTCTTGAACCACCATACTTGAGTGTGCCTGCCACCGAGATTGATCTTCCTGTTTTGACCAGCCGTCCCTCAAGTCCAAGTACATCTAAAACGGATTCTGAATGCATCTTGGAATAGACAAAATTTGTCTGTACCTCAGGCACATATTGGTAAATTCCTTCCATGCTCACAAATTGGTTTATCGCTTTGGCAAGCTCGTCCTCTATAGCGTCTGGATTTTTCTGTCTTGCAATTGCAAGTCCATGCCCAATCTTCATAGCATTCCTGATAGATTCAAATGAGATCTTTTGTGCAAGCTGTACTGATTCTAAGACACTTTTTCCTTTAGCTATATTCACACAAAGCGCTGCAGAAAATATGCATCCTCCACCATGACTTTCTCTTGGAATTCTCTTTTGGGAAAACATGTAAAATTTTCTATTCACAAACAGAAGATCAGTAACCTTGTCATCTTGCATGTGGCCACCCGTTATTACCACGCTCTTTGCACCCATGGCATGTATCTTTAATGCAGCCCTTTTTGCATCGTTCCACGAATCTATCTTTATGCCTGTTATCTTTTCTGCTTCTGGTATGTTTGGCGTGATGACATGCGCAAGAGGTATCAGCAACCTCTTAAAATAAGAAAGCGCATCTGGTTGAAGCAGCACTCCTCCGGTAGTTGATTCAAAAATTGGGTCAAGCACTATGGGAATTTTGGAATTTTGAAGCTCATCACGAATTGTTTTTATGATCATCTTATCATACACCATTCCTATCTTTATTGTATCAATCTTAAAATCTGAAAATATGGCTCTTATCTGGCTCTTGACTATCTCATGTGATGCAGGCTCTGACTTGAAAAACTTGGAAGAATTCTGGCTTGTCAATGCAGTAACTACACAGAATCCCTGTGCTGCAAGAGCAGTGAACGTCTTTATATCTCCTTGAACGCCTGCACCAGAAGACGGGTCTGATCCTGCTATGGTCAACACATTCATGATATTACGCCGGGAAACTCACGTTTAAATTCGATTGATTGGTAAAAAAGGTAAATTGGGAACACAAATGAGTGCGGCCCGGAGGGGCGTTGCCACAGAAGAAATGAAGACGGTGGCAAAAGACGAGGATGTAACTTTAGACTGGCTCATTCCAAAGATAGCAAACGGCTCAATCATCATACCTCACAACAACATTAGACCACAAAAAATTCATGTGGTTGGAATAGGTAAGGGAATGAAAACAAAGGTAAATGTCAACATTGGAAATTCTACCTTGAACCAAAACCTGGATGACGAAATAAAAAAGGCCAAGGTCGCTGTAAAATATCACTCAGATACTATAATGGATCTAAGCGATGGTGGAGACGTGGGTCTGTTCAGAAGAGCCTTGCTTGATGCAGCTCATATAACTTTTGGAACTGTACCTGTATACGAGGCATATAATTATGGTGTAGAAAAACACAAGAATCCTCTTGACATAACCGAGGACGACTTTCTTAATGCATTTGAACGCAACGTAAAAGATGGCGTAGATTATACCACGATACATTCTGGCATAACGAAAGATATAGCAAAACGAATCTTGGCGGTAAAAAGACATGGAGGAATAGTGAGCAAGGGAGGGACCATTACTGCTGCATGGATGCTAAAATATGACAAGGAAAATCCATACTATGAGCACTTTGACTATCTGATAGAACTTGCAAGGAAGTATGATGTTACCTTCAGCTTGGGTGATGCCTTAAGGCCTGGTTCCATACTTGATTCACATGATGAATTACAGATTCAGGAGATGATTAACGTATCAAGGCTAACAAAAAGAGCCCACGAGAAAGATGTACAGGTGATGGTGGAAGGACCAGGACATGTTCCATTAAATGAAGTTGCCGCAAATGTAAGACTTGCAAAATCTCTGATTGGCGATGTTCCATATTATGTATTGGGACCACTTGTAACTGATGTGGCCTCGGGACATGATCATATTGCCAGCGCAATAGGGGCTGCCATATCTGCAAGTGAAGGAGTAGACTTGTTATGCTATCTTACTCCGGCAGAACACCTAGCTTTGCCTACTGCAGAGGAGGTAAAGGCGGGATTGATTGCATATAGGATTGCTGCACATGCTGCAGATCTTGTCAAAATACGCGACAAGGCAATCAAGTGGGATACAGAAATGACAGAGGCAAGGCGAACACTTGATTGGGAAAAACAGATTGCATTGTCAATTGATCCAGAAGAGGCTGTACGAATACATGCAAGGACAGGACAGCTCAAGGGAAATACAGTACCTTGCACAATGTGTGGTGGCGCATGTGTTTACATAATGCTGCCGCAACAACGCTATACAAAGACCGACGAGATAAATAAAGAAGAAAATCTACAGCAGACCAGATAGAACCCTGTCAAGGCTTGGGACAGTTTGATACTGTGAGAGCTCTGAGGGAACTATCCATCTGTATTCTTGATTTTCCCAATTCAGAACGATTCTAGGATCTCGGACTGAGAACAAGAAAGGATGTATGAGCCATTCATGGTTTTCATACTGCGAATCCACGCGAATTTGCTGCGCTGACTTGAGAAGGCTTAGCCTGTCTTCTGTTATGCCCGTCTCCTCAAATATCTCTGTCTTTGCTCTGTAAATTGGCTCTTCATCTCCTTCTATGAGTCCAGATACTCCTGCCCAGAGATTCTTCATTGATTTTACTTTGTTACTACGCTTTAAGATGAGATATCTGCCGTCATGAGTCAAAAAGGTAGTAACAATTCTTGTCGATTTCAATTATTTTTCAACAGAATTTACCATAGATACCAATTTCTTGTATGCGTCATCCATGTCTATGTTCTTTGCAAGCCTTTCTTTTGCACTGCTGACATACTTGAGAATCTCTTCTGTTCTGTTTTCTTGTACCAAGATGAGCATTCTACCTATGTCCTTCCAAAGCTCTTCTGCATATTTTCTGATCTCTTGGTTTGAGATTATGGTTTCAATAAGCTCTGGAGATTCTGTCATGATTCCTGCAGTGAGAAGTTTTTGTGCCTTGAACGTAGTACCAGACATCTTCTCAACTAAGGTAAAGTTTTCCTCTTTTGCAAGTATATTTGCAAGGGCCAAGTTGACCAAATGTGTCATGCCTAGTATTATTGCAATCTTTTTGTCATGTTCTGAAGCATCTATCTGGACAAAACTTGCTTCAGGGAAGAGAGATTTTGCTACAATGAGTTCCTTTTTTGCATCGCGTATTGGAATGGATATTACATTTTGGCCTTTTAGCTTCTTTGTGCCTGGACCAAACATTGGATGAATGCAAATCGGATTTACCTTGTCTGGAATCTTTGATAGCGCTGTAGCGGTCTTTAGCTTAAGTGATGATATATCGATAAGATACGAGTCACGCTTCATCTCTTTTGCAATCAGTCTTATTGTCTCAGGCGTGCGCTTGACTGGAATGCAAAGAATGACATAATCTGCAGGCAGGATAGCGCCAACAAGGGATTGCGCCTTTGTAATTGACTTGTTTAGGATCTCCTTTTCTGCGTCATAGCCAATTACCTCAAAGCCCCTCTCAAGAAAGTACTTGGTAAACCACTTGCCCATCTGGCCCTCTGAGCCAATTAGCGCTATTTTCTTCTTCATTTTTCTTTCCTCATCACTTCTTCTATTATCTTCAGTCCTTGGTTAAGTGTTTCTTCTGGCTGGCAGGCTGATATTCTGATAAATCCTTGATAATTTCCAAATCCATCTCCAGGTGCTACCGCTACACCATAATCTAAGAGTCTGTTTGTAAACTCGACTGAATCAAATTGGTGCCTTCTGACTTTGGCAAAGATGTACATTGCACCGTCCGGTTCTATAAATTCCAGATCCATCTCTCTTGCTCTTCCTACCACAACTTCTAGTCTAGCTTTGATGGTTTTAGTATTATCGGTGGTATCTGATTCCAGCGCCTTCATGGCTACGTATTGGATTGGCTCTGACACATTTGTCAACGCCAGCGCTTGCAATTTTGCCATACGGTCTATTATCTCAGGACTTGAGATGGCATACCCTATCCTAAATCCAGTCATGGCGTGGGATTTGGAAAATGACTGGGTTACGATTGATCTGTCATACTTGTATGAAAGTACGCTCTTCCAATTTTTGAATGCATATGAGGAATAGATCTCGTCACTTAGGACATAAAGGCCGTTTTTAACTGCGATCTGCATTATCTGGTCTAGCAATTTTTCTGGCAATATCTTTCCGGTAGGGTTATTTGGATAGTTCAGAACTATCATCTTTGTATTTTGGTTTATTACATTTTCAATGTCTTCTATTTTGGGCTCCCACTTGTTCTCCAAGCTCGTCTGTACTGTTCTGACCTTGATTCCGGAGTTTAGCGCATTGTCTCTATATGCAGGCCATGCAGGCTCGATGACTATGATCTCGCTTCCGGGACTTAGCAGGGTGGAGATTGCAAGAAAGACTGAAAACCTTGCACCTAGGGAGACAAGAATATTTTGCGGCTCTATCTTGGTACCAAATCTCTTGGTAATGTAACCTGCAAGAGACTCTCGGAACTCTGCCATTCCCTTTGCGTCCCCATACTTTGTGTAGCCCATGTCATATACATGCGAGAGCGCTACCTTGACTGTCTCTGGTGGAAAAAAATCTGGTTCGCCTACTTCCATGTG
>JASHOW010000029.1 GCA_030038445.1 Nitrosopumilaceae archaeon | reverse complement strand
AGCTTCACAAAACCAAACCTCATCTGGAAATCAAACTGCACAGAACAACCCAATCATAGAAGAATTCGCCTTTTGGCTAAATGACGGTAGACGATATTTTCTTGTAATGGTTTCATCGCAAAATGGTTTTAATCAGAACGCTGCAGATTTTGAGAGATCTGCATATACTTTCTACGTAGGACCACAGCCTCTCTCTGGGATACAAATCCCACAATGGGTCAAAAACAATGCCAAGTGGTGGTCAGAAGGTACACTTGATGACCAGTCATTCATAAGCGGGATCCAGTACTTGATAAAACAAGGAATAATGGTGATTCCACCCACTAGTACTAATGCTTCCAGTACTAGTCAGTCGCAACAAATTCCATCATGGGTAAGGCTTTCAGCAGGATGGTGGGCAAGTGGTCAGATATCAGATAATGATTTCATAAAAGGAATTCAGTACCTCATAAGCAACAATATAATAAAAATTTAGGTAGATTATGGTAATCAATGATCTATTTTATCAGATTTTTTTCTTTTCCTGAAATCGTTTATGGCAATTAATGATCCTACTATTAATGCGAGCATTCCCACAATAACTAGTCCAATTGCAATCGGGATGGCATAGCATTCAACGCCATTAGAAGAATCACAAGTACCACTAAGATAAGGATCTTCGCCCAAGATCACATTAACGCTTACCTGATCATTGCCCAAATTAGATATTTTGACATAATAATTTCCTTGGCTCTGTGGATTTTTATCTATTATATGATATACAAAACCATTTTTGCTTTCTTTTTCAAATGTTTCATTGCTTGGTTCTGATACTTGCAAGTTTATAGAACCTGAAGGAGGCATCACATGTACTAGCAAGACGCTGTGTTCATCCAATTGGTTCCAATATATGGTGGAATTTACTGATTTGCCCTGCATTATTTGCTCATTTTCAAACAAGTCATGTTTGCTGTTCATCATTGGTTCCACAACATCATAAGCATTATCGAACATGTTTGAACCAATAACAAGCAGAATTATCCCAATTGATGCGATTACCAAGCCTCTAGGAATGTAGACTTTTGCCAAATTGCAATTACGAGATAAATCTACCTAATAAGAAACTATTCAGTGATTAGCAGAATATCCTGCCATATTTTACCAAGATGTATTGTTATTTTTTCGGATTCGTAAAGGGCGATAGGTCTATGTTAGAACAGGCACATTTACAGTATACATTATTCTTGCTTTTGAAAGTAAAATGTTTTTTTCCGCTATTGTCTATGGACCCTGATACCAATAGAAGTTTTTTATCACTTAGTTTTTTAACATGACGATATATTGTGGTCAGTGAAACATTGCAATCCATGCTTAGTTGATAAGCACTTTTGGGTGATATTGCAGATCTTAAAATGCTGATTGCACTATCATCTGAAAGTATCTTCAATAGAGATTCTGGGATTTTATCATCTTTTTGATCTTGTGATGCTGTAATCGTGTCGTAATAGGTTACCACCACCATAGAGATAAACTTGATTTTGTTAATTGCAACTAATTGCAATGAGATTTAGTAGAAGATCAGGATGAATTAAAATACTTTAATGCGTCTTGAATTGTATTTATCTCAATAACTTGCATTCCATACTTACTTTCCATCAGTGGAGAAAGTGGTTTTTGCTCCGTGGTGCATGATTGGTAAATTATTGGTCCATCATTTTGCTGAGTACAGTTTTGAACAGACGTTACTGCTTGTCCTTGTGGCACAAGAAAGATCTTGGCTCCGTATTGACCTGCGGCATCAGCCTTTTCGGCTGCTGCCCCTATTGGACCAATGGTACCATCTGGTTGAATGGTTCCAGTCATTAGCACATGGCTATTGATTGTTTTTCCAAGTAATTCAGAGATTAGCAAAACAGTCATTGCCCCACCTGCGCTGCCTCCATCAACGGCTTGTAATGTCTGATTATTTCCGGAACTGACTGAAAAAATTATGTCTTTTTTTGATAGATCTATGCCTGTCACATTTTCTGCCACTGCAACTGCAGTGTGTGCAGAAGACTGAAAGTCTACGCCGGTCGGAATGGCAGTATTAACTAACACAAGACCAGTTCCATCTCTAACATCAACTGTAATTTTTAACACTGTTCCCTGATAGCTCGTTGTTTCAAAGAATCCATCGCTTTCTTCTATTGGACTTACAGCTACAGCAGATATGGAAGCACTGTTTTCGCTAGTAGAAGACTGTTCCGTGATACTTCTCACTTGCTGTAACAAGGTATTGTATTTGGTTTGTAACGCATTGTACCTACTTTGAAGATCATTGATTTCCTGTGATAGCTGGCCATTGGTTTCAGAAGTATTGTTAGTTCCATTTAGTTGGGATTGTGAAGCTACAGGTAGTATGTTGCGATCAACCAGATACTGGATTGCCGCCAGAAAATCAGAATCGCTAGTTTTGTTCTGCGACCACCATTGTGCAGTCTTTTTTACCCAGATTGGTATGGAAGGTTCTTGTGCAGAGGCTTTTAGGGAAAACCCTAGAACAAGAGATGTCGTCAGAATCACAGATATTGCAATGATTGCAAGCTTTTTCATAAACAGGTCGCGATTTATCAAGAGAAGTGATCTTCTCAATTATAAATTTTAGCCTTATTCTCAGAGGCTGGTCATGAATGAATTTCTTGCATATAGTATTACGATTTTTTAATTTCTTTTGCCTTTTCTTGCATTGACAACGATGACAAGTAAAGAAGCACCATAGATTATGCCATTTATACCATAGAATTTAATCCAATGAAAATGAAGTTGTTCGTTACAATTTTGTATCTTCGCTTCGGATGAACTCATATTCACTGGATAAGATGTCATCGGTTTAGATACACTACAATTCATACCAGTAAGCGCATCATACCATAACAGAGAAAATACGATCAATCCGACATACATTATAACAAGAACAATCGCCTTTAATTTTATGGGATGTTTGCTTTGTCTTATCATGCTACATACAACTTAGCTACTTTTCTTATCGTCATTTGATTGTCTCTGTTTCCCAACTTTTCTTCCATCCATTATTTAATTTGAGCTATTTCAGTAACCAAGAACCATTATTTTGTAAAATTAATGCTTTTTGTTGAATAAAAGATCTATCAAAGACAGTTTTCATTACATGTCTGAGAATTACCACAATAGATAAAATCAGAGCATATCATCTAGAAATAGATGGATCCATTAAATGTAGCAGTGATCGTTAAACTTGAACCTGATTTTTCAGAGGGAAATGTTAGTTACAATCCAGATGGTACTCTCAATAGGGCGGAGACAAAGAACATACTGGGTCCACATAGTGCCATAGCTACTAGTGCAGCCTTTTATGCCAAAGTAAAGTATGGCGCAAAAATTTCAATAGGTACCATGGGCCCCCCAACAGCGGAATCCATGCTACAACAGGCTCAGTTGATCTCTGACGCAGATGAACTTTACTTGTATAGTGACAGAATTTTTGCTGGTGCCGATACACTGGCAACAGCAGAGGTTCTCAAGTCAGGAGTACTGAAGATGCAGGGAAAGATGGACATTGTGTTTTCTGGACACAGAGCTTCTGATGGAGAGACTGGTCAGACAGGTCCACAGACAGCATGGAAACTTGGTATGACATTTCTTGGACATGTAATAGATTATGAGATAAATCCTGAAACGAGAATGATCAGAGCAAAGAGATTGATCAGGTTACAGGGAATTTATGATGTAATCGAAGAGACAGAAGCTCCGCTTCCAGTATTTATTGCAATAGATCCCTCATACAAACCCAAATTCAATACAGTATCACAACGACTTGCATATGAAAAATACCAAAATGAAGCGCGTCAACGTGTCGCTAACTTTAAACAGTATCTAAAGGTACTCAATGCCGCACAACTAGAAGCAGATCCAAAGCTTATTGGCATTTCTGGTTCTCCAACCATCGTCTACAAAGTTGAACGTATACCAAAGGGAAAGGCCGCAAGACAGGCGGAGATTATAGACGGTGCAGACCAAGAACAGATTCGCAAAGTTGTTGCAAGATTACGTCAGTCATTATCTACAATGGTGATAAAATGACAGAAGGGGACTACAGACATATTTACGTTGTAGTAGAACACGAAGAAGAAAAATTGCTCCAAGTTAGTCTTGAAATGTTGGGAGAAGCACGAAGAATATTAGACGATTTTAACAAGAAATACTCATCTAAAGAAAAAGTTGTTGCCATTTTATTGGGATACAACATTAAAGACATTTCAAATATTTTGATTCAACATGGGGCAGATGCAGTGGTTTATGCAGATAATCTGGAATTAAGATATGTCAGAAATACGATTTATACTAAAACAATATCCCACATTGCATCAGATAGAGATGTTGCAGCTAAGATAGAACAAGAATATGCTGCACAGTTCAAGAGGCCAAGATACATGTTCTTTGCTGCAGATAGTATAGGCAGACACCTCTCTGCTACAGTTTTAGCTCATTTGGAATCAGGCCTTGCATCTGACATTAACAAGTTGGTTGTAGGTGATCTGCAGATTACTCATCAAAACAAGACTGGTGGAAAGCCTCTCATTTATGAGAAGACACTTGAGATGTACCGGCCAGACTTTTCAGGATTTTTATGGACCACAATACTTTGTCTGGATAACAGAAATCCCGCAATGCAAAAGGACTATCACCCACAGGCATGTAGCATGATACCCGGAGTTTTTGACATAATTCAACCTGATCCTACCCGAGAGGGAAAGGTAATTGAATATTCACCAAAATTTGACGAACAAGATCTTAAGGTCAAGATAGTTGACCGTAAAATTATCAAAAGCGAGATTGATTTTGACAGTTACAAGGCAATAGTGAGCTTTGGACGTGGAGTCAAGGATTCACCTGAACAAAATATCAAGATGATAGAAGAGCTAGCTTCAGAGATAGATGCTCAGATCGGAATCACCTTACCTCTATCCAAAAAGCCGTTTTCAGTAAGCCAGACAGTAGATTCCACTTACCTCATACCTGATAGGGTAATAGGTACAAGTGGAAGAAAAGTTAGCCCCAAGTTGTACATTGCTATTGGAATTAGCGGTGCTATGCAACACATTGCGGGCATGAAAGACTCTGAATTTGTCATTGCGATTAACCCAGATGAAAATTCACTTATGAAAGACGAGTGTGATGTCTTTATTAAAGGTAGGATGGAAGACGTAGTACCACTTCTAATAGAAGAGATAAGAAAACAAAATCAGGTTGTGCAAGCAAAGGTGACATGAGTTGGAAAGATATGACGTGGCTATAATTGGAGGCGGATCTGCAGGACTTGCAGCGCTCAAACAACTGTCCGCTTTGGGAAAACAGGCGATTCTTTTTGAGTCTGGAAGTAAAATCGGCGCCAAAAACATTTCAGGCGGAATATTATATTCTAAGAAACCAAAAAAAGGCAAAACATACAACGTAGAAGACATATATGAGAACTTTCTAAGCGACGCGCCTTTTGAGAGAAAGATTACAAAATACATCTTACATTCAACCTCAAAGGACAAGGTCTTTTCAATAGATTTAACTGCCGCACATAATTACGAAGCAAACTTTGGTTGTTCGGTTCTCATGAATAATCTAAACCGATGGTTTTCAAAACAAGCAGATGAATCAGCCCAGAAACATGGTGGAGGTATAATATCAGGCGTTCATGTCAACTCAATAAAATGGGATGGTGACCGCACCATCATACAAACAAATGAGCTTGAAGAAGTAGAAGTCAAGGCAATAATTGCAGCTGACGGTGTTAACTCTGAAGTTGCATACATGGTTGGTGCACGACCAAAGTTTTCTCCAAGTCAACTCTACCAAGGGGTCAAGGTTGTAATCAAATTACCAGAAGAAATAATAAATCAGAGATTTGCAGTCGGCCAAGATGAGGGAGCCGCACATCTTTTTGCAGGAGATGTCACGTTAAACCACATTGGTGGTGGTTTTCTGTATACCAATCGTGATACTTTATCGGTAGGTGCAGTATACCACCTTGATTCGCTTTTAGAAACACCAGTAGAACCTTACGAGCTTGTAAATGCGTTGTTGAAAAATCCCATGATAAGTGAATTTATCAAAGACGAAGTGCCTGTCAGAAGCGAGATAGATAAAAACGTTCCAAAAGAAGATCAGATGCGCATACGTTTTGCTGTAACAAAAATGATAAAAACATGGTCAGAGCTGAGAGATGTCTATTATTCCAAAAGAGAAAAAGAAAGACTCATCGCAGATGGAAAATATGGTTCACCAGAAGAGATAGAGACACAGTTGGCGTCTCTTCGAGACCAAATGTCGACCAAATACGGCATCAAATTTTCAACAGATTACGTAGAGGTAGAATACAGTGCAAAGTTGGTTCCCGATGGAAAGAGATGCAGAATGGAAAGGCCTTACTTTAAGAATATATTATTTGTAGGCGATGCAGCTGGCAGAGGCATATTTGTTGGTCCTAGAATAGAAGGGCTCAATGTGGGCATAGATGATGCTGTAAGAGCAGCAAATGCAGTTGCAATGGCGTTAGACAAAAATAACTTTGGAGAGAACCACCTAGGACAAAGCTATTCACAATCTATCGAGGAGAGTCCCTATACCCATGACCTAAAAGCAATAGATAAAGACTATCTGAAGATATTTCTTGATGCTGCAAAGGAAGTTCCAAAGGATATAATCAGTTCAAAATATGGCGTAATAGTAAAAATGATGTCAAGTACAACACTTAGAAGTTTTGCAGTTGGATTTGCAAATATTTTGGGATATGAAAAACTGTTGCCAATCATTGAAACTGTTGATACCTATGTCAAGGTACCAACAGAGATCGCAGAGAGACTTGGTAAAAGCATGTCTGCCTCCTATACCCCTACCATACCATCAATTGCACAAAGAGTTGCCAAACTAAAATTTAATGATGACAGTGTTTCACATATCAAAGTACTCAAGCCAACAAGTGAATTCATGAAAAAGATGATAACTCTGTGTCCCACAGGATGTTATCTCATGGAAAAGGAAGGTGTCATCATACAACATGAAGGATGTGTCGAATGTGGCACTTGTTCAGAAGAAACAGATTGGAAACATCCTGTTGGAGAAAAGGGAATTAATTATCAATTCGGTTAGAAGTCAGTATCTCAAGTTATGCTGCTATTCTCGTCTTTTTCTTAAGTTTTTGCAGATCCTCGTATGCCTCTCTTATTTCCATGTAATAGTCATCCATCCTAGGTTCAATGATAGTGTAGGCAATGTAGAAATCTTCGGCTTCTCTTATGTATCGCGTTGCTTTTTCATGTTCCGGAATCTGGGCTATGAATCTCATATTGTTTAGCCTGTCTGCCAGCTTGATAGTTTTGATATCATAGTCAGACTTTGCCAAAACATTACAATATTCACGAAATCGTTCTAATTCACGTTCTTTTTCAGTCAGGCCAGGGTAAATTTCCAAGGGTTTTGTTTTCAGAATATATGCTACCTTGTGAACATACTCGCCAAACTTGTGGCTAAAGTATGCATCAAAACCGTATGATTTTGATGCGTGTAGATCCAAGATTCGATCATTGTCTTCCATTACATCGTGCAGTATTGCTGAGACTATCTGGATCGTAGTCATTGGTTTGTTTGCCCATTTGTAGTGTTGAATCACGTTCATTGCTACTGGAAATATATGGGTCTCTAGAAATGATGACGAGCCATCTTCTCTTTTAACACCAGAATGAACCTCCTCTGCTAGATGTATCGCACTCTCAATATAGCTATCAACATGGATTTTTGCTTCTTTTTCTATAAAATACAGGAATTCTTTTTTCTTTACAGGTTCTAACATTGTATAATATTACTACATGATCATTGAAAAATATGATCTTTGTTGACTTTGGCCATTTGATGCCCAAACTATCTATTAGGCAGTATTAAAGAGAACAAGGCAAGAAGAGATTGCATTATTAATCGGATTCATATCATTAATAGAGATTTGAAATTTCCATCGTTGAACAAGGCAAAACCTCCTACAAAAGACGATTTTGTAGAGGCAGAAAAGACTGACAACCAGATACAGGAAGAGCAACAGTGCACCATGCCACAGATGGTCACGACGGTTGTAATTCCTCAAGATAATAACATCAAATTTGAAGAGAACAAGACATACATTACAAAAATTTTGACGCTGGCAGGTCTTCCTTTGGTATTAAGATCTGAACAAAACATGATCTTTGAAAACGAAACAAGGCAAGAAATTTTATCACTTCTAGAAGAGAACAACAAGATAAAAGAAGATATTCTAAAAGCAGACAAGCCAATAGGCGAAGAAGATGAATACATTTTACGAATAGCTAATTTTCATTACCTAACAGGCAGTTCTCAAATAGCAGTAGATATGTACGAATACATTCTCAAAAGAAATCCTGACAAGATGGCTGCCCTAAATAACAAAGGAGTTGTGTTTGACTCTATAGGAGAATACGATAAAGCTCTAGGATGTTTTAATGAGGCATTGACTAGAGTACCAGAAAATGTTCATGTTCTATCTAACAAGGGAATTTCGTTATACAAAAGCGAGCGATATGAACAAGCGTTAGAATGTTTTGATGCTGCTTTGAAGATTGATAATAATTATGTAAACGCACTAACATTCAAAGGTCATTCTTTATATCGACTTGGAAAAAATAACGATGCGCTTGATTTGTATAACAAGGTCATAAGACTTGATCATAACAATGCGGAGGCGCTATACAACAAAGCATGTCTTTGTTCCATAAAGGGAGATGAGTACGGCTCAATTACATCTCTTGAAAGAGCTATTCGCCTTGATGCGTCATGGAAAGATACTGCATCGCATGACAAAGACCTTGATCGTGTGAGTATTCACCCACGCTTTAGAAAGATCGTAAAATAACAAAAATTTTGTATGCCGAAAACATACAATATTTTACTGAACAATTTTAGAAAGTTATCGGTATGTTTTTTGTTTTTTGATTGAAGAATAGATATGAGAAAGAGTTTCAGGTGATGGGTGTAATTTCTCAAGCATTTTGCGTTTGACGCCGTAATATTCCAACGTTTTCCACATATCCTCTACAGATGCCTTATCTGGATTTGACATGAGTGGAAATTTCAAAGACAGATAATATGATATGGTGTGAGTGTTTTCATAGCACCTGCTCAGCTTGTGCGATCAATTAAAAAATTAATTGCGTGTACAACGAGCAGGTTAGTCTGCCATTCTTTTATAGATGGATTTGAAATCTTCTGCAATCCTATAGGCAACAGTTTGCAGTTTTGCTACCTCAGTCATATTTGATTTTCCTTTGGCTATTTGTCTCATCATTGTCATGCATTTGTGTACCTTGTTATGATCAGAGGGGGTTGCCCCATCTGACCATGACTTGAAGCAATCGTCAAAGTCCAAACAGAAATTTAAGATAACCTTTTCCCAACCTTTATTTCCTACAGGATAACCTGTTGCATACGCAAGTTCATGAAATTCGTTGCTCTTGTCGGCATAAAGCATCTTAAGTGCGTTATCTGCCTTTTTGCGGTCATATGCGTCTAGTGCACTAGAGCCTTGCATGACCATATCGTCATATCTTCTCACTTTAATACATTGGGTTGAGCAGTACGCTTTTCTTTCATTCTTATTTTAAATGGATGGGATTGATAATAACCGATACATTTGATTTTGGGTTAGTATCCACCAAGGTAAATGAAGTTAGAATTAGCATTGGTATTTCTGGCAATAATCACTGTAGTAGCAAATAGTTTGCCTGCATTTGCAGAGCCCATTATTTCTGTAAATATTACTGGCGGTAGTGAGGCAGGCCAGAGCTGTGTCTCTGAAAATAATTGTTATAACCCAGACGTCACAACCATACAGCCCAAGACAATGGTGGTATGGACAAATATGGACAGTACTACACATACTGTAACAAGCGGGGAGCCATCAAAGAATGGAACAGGTACAGTGTTTGATAGCGATCAAATAGCGCCCGCTGCTACATATTCTTTCATGTTCATGAGTCCCGGCACATATGACTATTTTTGCTCAATTCATCCATGGATGACAGGACAAATAATTGTAAGTACCACAGCTTCAACTAGCTCGCCAAATAATAGCGTGACAACACCAGAGTTTGGCCCTGTAGTAACACTTGTTTTTTCCATATCTTTCTTTGCCACAGCGTTTCTAGTCAGAAACAGACTAAGGTTTAGATTCTAAATCCTTCTGCTAGATTGTTGTTTATGGTATGAATTATTTTTTATTGTGGAGAGCCACAGTGCATACAAAACTTTGCTTCTGCTTGAAGTGGTAAACTACATTTGTTACAAGCCCTTGCATCAGGAGACGTCGGTGGTTGACTCATGGTGGCATTAAGAGATTTGATTGTTTGATTTAACCAGTCCCAGAAATTCTTTTCAAATTTGTAAGCACGGTAAGCTTCTGCTCCTGCCACTATTGCTCCTGCGCCAAAAGAGACTGCGCTTGCAAGGAGTGCAGGTATTGTGATATCTCGTCCCCAAGCCCCAGTTCGAAGAGTCAAGTCGTAGGTATTGTTTGAGCCAGTTATCAATATCTCTACATCTCTAATACTGCCCGTGACGGCAGATAATTTTCCTCCCTTGTATGCTTTCATGCTATAATAATTCTCATGGTTGTCTTCATGAATTATCTGAAGTCCAATCTGTGTAAGATGTTGTTTAATATCGGAGATTAGCCGAGATATCTCAACATTGTTTAATTGTACAGACTCTTCTTTCGTATCTATTATTTTTGAAGGTCCCTATTTGATTCTTCTCATAACATGTTATTTCATTTTTCAATTGTGTTCGCGTAACAGAGTACATCTTTATCTGATATGAATCAATAAAATCATCATTGAACAAGTCAGCTAAGAATAGCTCAGATAACATAAAATCACTCCACAAAAGTGGTCTTGATCTACAGCAGATAGGCAAGCATGAAGAAGCAATATCATATTTTGACAGAGCAATAGAACTGGATCCTGATAATGCCGAATTTTTGTATGACAAGGCAGTGTCACTTCAAATGATACTCAGGTTAGATGAGGCAATAAGCCACTATGACAGAGTATTAAGAATAGAGCCTGAAAACTTTGCTGCACTAATCAACAAAGGGCTTTGCTTGTCAAATCCAAGGATGAGCAGGCATGAAGAAGCATTGTTGTGTTTTGAAGAAGCGTTAAGAATAGTTCCAAATGATCTTGGTGTTCTTTCCCTGAAAGGGTATTCCCTTGATAGTTTGGGAAGATACAGAGAAGCCATCATGTGTTTTGATAGAGTCTTAGAACAACATCCAAACGATCTCAACATATCAGTAAACAAAGGCCTGGCGCTTGTACACCTAGGCAAGTACGACGAGGCCGTTGCGTATTTTGACAAGGTGCTTGAAGACGAACCTGAAAACCTTCTTGCATTGGAATGGAAAAAAGAGGCAATCAAGCTAAGAGACAAAGAACTTTTCTTTTAGGGCGCAGTCTTTCAGTGTGTTAGATCAATGTGGAGCAGTATAGCTATCCCATG
Organism: Nitrosopumilaceae archaeon; assembly: GCA_030038445.1. Taxonomy (GTDB): domain Archaea; phylum Thermoproteota; class Nitrososphaeria; order Nitrososphaerales; family Nitrosopumilaceae; genus Nitrosotalea. The sequence continues at coordinate 9,808 of JASHOW010000029.1, read as the reverse complement.
TTTGTGCTATAAAGCTAGTCGAAGTGTTATTTCCCAGATAGTATGCTTTATCATAAATGTTTTCTGAGAAGAGCCTGTAGGTATCATTGTACTGTATTACTGTCACCATTGGAACAATCTGCGCATCTGATTGAAAGTCTTCAGGCGCTATATTGTATAGATCGCATGTTTTTAAAAATCTCATATACTTATCAGAAAAGTCTACAAAACATGTAGTCTCAAGATTCCATTGAGTGACCTTGCCAAGAAATACAGTGTAATTTCCTTCAGATAGGGGCAATCCAGATACAGTATTTGTTATTGAAGTAGTGACATTTGCAGTATTCTGTGTAGTTGGATATGGATCTACGGTATAGGTTGAGTTTGCCATCTGTTGTATATACCCCTCTTTTGTAGCAGTCACATCTATTTCATAGGTGCCCGGAGTGGCAGGTATTGCAGATTGATATGTGAATTGACCTTGGTTATTGGTAGTTGTTGTTACTGCTTCATTGCCAAACAGAATTAATACATTAGCACCTGTAACAGGTTGATACGCCTGATCCGTAACATTTCCAACTATTACAGGATAATCTCCTTGCATTATTGGATCTGTTTGTGATTTTACCGTAACAAGCATGTTGTATGTGAGCGTAGAATGTGAAATCTGGATATTTGAGAATGCGACTACAAATATTATCAACACTACAGAGACTGATATGGCATGGGCTTCTTTCAACTCTAGGTACTTTTTGTGTTCATTGTTAATCACTCAAATCTAACTTTTTTCTCCATTGGCTCAGAAATGTTTAATGAGATATTTGCACAGGCATAATTTTCTGAATAGTTAAATACCAAATGTTCAGAATTGTGGTATTGAACAGAATAGAGGCGCAAGAGATTGTAGAGAGAATAAGTGAGATTAGCCGATATGTCAGATTTGCCGGCATCGTAAATAGTAACGGAAGACTGATTACTTACATACGAAGAGCAGATTTGAAACCCTTACTTAATACAAAGAATACAAAGAATAAATTCTCACACCTTGCCACACAGAGAGGCATGGCAACACAGTTTAACAGACAATTAGGAAATGTAAGATTTCTTTGGGAAGAACGTGATAAGGTTCAGACAATCTCATTTACGCTGGACAAGAGCATAGTGTGGGTATCAATTGATAAAAATGTAGTTCGCTCAGAAGTTCTCAGAATAATAGACAGTTGTCTTCCAATAGTGAAGCATTATCAGTAGATTCTTAGAGTATTTCCAGTATCTTCATTGAAATTTTACTATGGTTCAAATCAGTATTTGCAGACACATATAGTATGTCATCATCAATTGGAAAGCTCATGATGATTACTTTATCTCTGACTGACATTGCAAATCTTACCTTTCCTAATTGATTATCAAATTCCTTTCTCATGCGTGCTCGTAAAGCAACTTCTGTAAAGAGCATCTCATCATCTTTTGGATCCTCAAGAGATTTTAACCCCTTTCGTAGGCCTCCAGCAAGAATCTTTCCCCGTGCGTTGATAACACCTACAAAACGTATCTTTGAGTCAAGGTTCATTATTTTCTGGCATATCAAGTCATAGTCTTTGGAGCTGCTACCCACCAAACTTAATCAATCATCCCACTCAATTGAAATAGATAACATCTTCGGTCAGCCTAACAACAGATTGGCTCAACATAACTACCCCAAAATCGGTCATACGCGGTCTTTAAAGATAACAATGAAACTGTGGTGGTCAAGACAAAGATAGCGCGATATGGTCTGGCTTGACAGATGCTAATAAGACCACAGTTTCTGATACAAGATACATTTTAAAAAAGATAAGAACAAACAAGTATTTTCAATAACAAAAAGATCAAAATTGCATAACAAACATTTTCAGGATTGTGTGGCCTAAGAGATAACTGTTAGACCTTTTAGTAGTGAAAGACAGTATCGCCAATAGTCTTTTTCCAGTCTGCACGAATTCCTGGCCGTCCCTTTAGGCGTTCTATGTAATTAAATGCAGAAAGTCCCGCATTTGCTCCACTTGCACATGCTGCTATGATCTGCTTATACGGTATACTGGTTGCATCGCCAGCAGCAAATATAGCAGGATGAGAAGTTTTTCCTCCTTCAGATATCTCAATTTCTCCTTTTGTGTTAATTTTCACTAGATGTTTTACAAAGTCCAAGTTTATTTTTGAGCCCATCTCGATGAACAAGCCGTCTACTTTCAGGCTTGTTTCCTTACCCGAATTATCCACAATTGTGATTGATTGTAGATTGTTTGTGCCAGATATTGATTTTATTGACGATTGTGGAATCAGTTGCACATTTTCTTTCTTCTCAATAGAAGCAATCAGATCTTTATCTCCACCTAATGCGCCTCCTTTGTAAATCAAATATACTTTTGATGCCATCCTAGAGAGCAACATTCCTGACTCTAACAGATACCCTCCCACACCCACAGTGGCCGTGACTCTACCCTGATAAAATGGGGCATCGCATTTTGTACAGTAATGAATTCCTTTATTTGATAATGATGATTCGTTCTCTATTCCTAGATTGTTTGGTACTTTGCCAGGAGCAAGAACTACTGATTTTGCCACATATTCTGAACGATTTGTCTTGACTTTCATCCCAACTTCTGTCTCTTCTATTTTTTCTACCGTATCGTAAACCATTTCACCGTTAAATGAGAGATATTGGTTTTCTAGTGTTTTTGCAAGTAATGGTCCACTTGACATCAACGTACCAGGATAATTCTCAAGTTTTGGAATTAGGTTCATCTGTCCTCCTAGATCTTTCGATATCAGAAGACATGATATTTTTTGCCTTGCGACAAAAATGCCCGCGCTTAGCCCCGCAGGACCCCCTCCAACTATAACTATTTCGTATTCTTGGACCAACTTAGATAATTGAGATAAGCGACGTAAGGTTGTTTATGCCATCTATATTATGCAGGTCGATATCTATGGTTTGTTTGATTTCTTGCATGTTATTTGATTCAAGCACAATTAGAATATCATATATGCCATAGGTAGTCTTGACAGATTTTACGGCTGGAAGTTTCTTTGCTTGTTCTATTATGTTCTTTTGTTTTTTATAATCCACATTTAGCAAAATATATGCTTCATTCACAAATCATGCACCCATCTAGATGTAATAAAGTTTGAGGCTCAGGTTATGAAAATATTTTTCAATGTATGAAATATCATACGAGGCATTTTAAACCTCTACACATTTTTACTACTTGCAGTTTTTATAGCCTGAATGATTTTTTCTGGGCGTTTAGATTCTATCATAATGGTTTCGCCATTTTGAAATTCTAGTATTATCCCTCGCTTACCTCCAAGAGAATAGGCTTTTTTTGAAATTGCACATAGCAGACCTAGTTTATTTTTTTCTTTTTCTTTTTGTTCATACGTCTCACAATTTTTAAGACCTGACAACGAGATTTTTTGGAACGAAAATTTAAATGGAATTATCTTAATGTAAATGCCATCATTTCGTACTTGAATTCTGAGCTTAATTACAAGCAGCATTGTTGGTAAGATAAATCCAATCGCCAAAAAGACACATGAACCGATAATCACAATAGTTGTAGGTGATCTATCACTTGCAATCTCAAAGAGTTGTGGCAACCCAAAATAGACACTACCAAATGTGATACAAAGAACAGCAAGCCATATCAAAGAATGGGAAAAGGTTTGAGCTTCCCTATACAATATGTCCTTCTGATTTTCCATTTCTTGGTTTTAACCAGAGCCTGATTTATATCCTAAACCAAGGTCTCAAAGCATAATTTCCGCAGGTTACCTTCGTTTCATCTTTTGAAGTTTAGTTGTTATAGTAACTATCTTTGTTATGATCTCATCGTTACTACCTTTACCTTCCAAGAATTTGCAGAGCCAGTCAATTTCTTCAGCTGTCAGTAAATTTTCCAAGTATCTTCTACAGACATATCACAGCATTATAAACCGCGTGCTCTTGTTTTTTGTCTTAGTATCTTGGCAGCAATCTAAGTCCAGTCTTTGATGATATTGCAATTATAGATATGATTGCAATTGTAAGTACTAGTGCCGCAATTGGACCAAACTCTGGAATCACGAATGTACCGATTATTTCAATCTGTTGTGTTCCATTCTTGAATGGAATTGCCAAAGTTCTATCGGTGTTTGTTGTGCCAGTTTCGTTAGCTTGAGTATTTTCTTGTCCATCATTTAATACCACAAATACATCGTCAGTGCCATCAGATTTCTTGGCATCTATTAATGCTCTTGGCATAGTAATTGTTAACAAGCCATCGCCAGTTGTCTGGATGGTCACATCCAATGATTTAGACTGGGTGTCTGCCTTGATATCGAGAACTTTACCATTAGTTATAGTATAAGTGATTGAATAGCTTGTGCCATCTACTGGAATAGTACTTGGGCTTGATGATGCCTGAGGTGTTGAACCTGCAAATTGGAACGTAGTTGTTGCAGTTCGTGAAGAGCTTCCATATTGGACAAATATCGAATAGTTCCCAGCTGATTGCCATAGGGCACCTGTAGCTAGTACACTATCAGAGAATGTCTTGTCTGTTCCCACTGTAATTTGATCTATTTTTACTATATTACCAATAGGATTTTTTACTATAAGTGTAAGAGGAGTATCTGCAAGGTAGTCTTGGGATGTACCAGATATCATTATCTTGTCCCCATCATTGTATGATGGCTTGTCGGTTGTAACTGTTAACGCAGCAGCTGATGACGCAGTTCCCATAGCCGAGCTTTGATTAGAATTTAACAAGTTGTAAGCAGGAGGAACTGAACTTGGAGGAAGTGTTGGATTTGGTACGGTAGTGTTAGTAACATTTTGTGAGTTTGCGGTCTGCGCAAATACTGGAATTACCGCAACAGAACCAATCAATATTGCTAATAACGCAAATCCGCTAAATTTGATATTCACTAATTGCGAATCAGTTAACCGTTATATAAATAATTGTAAAAAAAATGTTAATTTGTGGATCAGATGTATTTGTCAAAATTTTGTCATAAAATGATCCATGAACTCAGGTAGATCGACTAAATCAAATTTAGATCTTTAGAAGACATTAGATTCTAAAGTCAAATAACAAATCTTAAAAATCGTCGTGCCGGATAGAAAGAAGAAAACCCCGTACCAAAGTACGATCTTTGGTACATGTGTGTCTGGAGCAGGGTCTTCTTCGGTATTTTAATTGTCTTTCTTCTATTTAAGAAAAGGTTACGCATTTTTGTTTTCTGTGATTATTATCACTAAAATGAAATAAAATGATATGTGATAGTCAAAATTAAGACATGTTTTCAAACATTTCAAAGAACAACCAGCAGGACTAATCGTCATCTCCATTGAGGAGAAAATCAACTTTTTTGTTCAATTCTTTCATTGTATCAAGAGACGATTCATGTTTGTCATCAAAATCAGCAAGTTTTTTCAGTATCGCGTCATGGTTTTCCTCCAGCTCTTTGATTCTACTCAAGATTCGATCTTGTGAGTTTGATGTCTTCTTCTGTCTATTATATATCCACCAGCTCACTATTCCGCCTATTATTGCGCCTGCTATTATCCCCAGATATGTTGAAGCAGCGTTGCTCATATCAATACAGTCTTTGGAGAATTCGGGCATGCATCCCCAGATGCTCAACAAAATCAATAACATTTCCTAGTCTTAAGATCAGGCATGGTGTTTTCACATTTTCTATGAGTATCAGTTAACGAGATTGTAAAATTGATCATTCTTTTAGACTTGGTTTATTTATCATACCATTCATGTGCTATTTTCTGTATCTCTTCAATGGACTTTGTCAAATTGGATGATTTGCTTTCGTCACCGGCGTTCATACCTTCTGCTAGCACGCCACGTACGTCGGAATATCCCATAAACTGGAATTCTAGCTTGGCAAGAGATAAAGCATGTTCCCAAGACGTCATTGGTTCTTTCTTGTAGTAGCCACCACTTGAGACCAAGACGAGTGCCTTCTTACCATTCATCATACCAAGATAAGTGCCATCTTTGGTATTCCACGTTTGTCCCTTTTGCATGACAGAATCAAACCATGCCTTTACTGTTGCAGGCATTGAAAAATTGAACATTGGAAATCCTACCACAACTATATCTGCAGACTTTAGCTGAGCGGTCATACGATCCATCTTGGACATGAGGTTTTTCTTTTCTGGCATAAGATCTTTTCCGAGATAGTTTCTTTCGATGTAAGCAAATAGACTATCATCTAGGAAGAGATCTGGAACGTCAATAGAAAGTTCAATTTCTTCAATATCAGAATTTTTAATTTCTGACTTGAATGAGTCTAGTAATTTTTTGGTATTAGATCTTTCATTTCGCGGAGTATATCTGACTAGAAGAGTTTTCATTTCAGATTCATTGTTTCAGGATTTTTCTTATAATTTTTACGATATTTTTGATTGTAACACTGCAGATACCTAAAGAGGTAGTAAATTCTTCTGTTCTTTCTATTACGACATCCAAAAGATCTATCGTAGAGGTGTATTTCATATTATCAGATAGTGAGTTATCGGCATATCTTTAAGATCTAATCTAGTCAGGCCCTTATCACGCATTGACAACATAGACGAACCTAGCCTACCTCTTGTTTAAATTGTTCTATGGCAAATTGGCCTTTTGCCATTATAGATTCAAGAAATTAAATTAAATTGGACCGTGTACGGCTAAAATAGACGCCTTGCCTAATTTGGTCTCATGAGGATCTTACCCACCGAGTGTCCCTTCAGCATCCTTGTGTGAGCTTCTACTGCATTTTCAAAGGTATAGATAGAATCAATTACTGACTTTATTTTTTTCTTAGACATCCAATACAATCCTTCCATGAGTTCTGAACGTGTTCCTTGTGTTGACCCCAGGATGTTTATGCCTTTGAAAAATACGTGCCTAAGATCAGTTTGTACATCATAACCAGTAGTAGCACCCGTAGTAACAAGGGTTGCTCCATATTTTAGCAATGTAAGTTCCTTGTTCCAATGAGAGCCTCCAATGTGTTCAAATATGACGTCCACTCCAGAGTTTGCTCCCTTCTTTTTTGCAATATCTTTTGTAATTGCAAAAACTTCTTTATGCCAATCTTCTCTTCTATGATCAACTGCGAAATCGGCTCCAAGTTTCAGACACTGTTCAAGTTTGTTTGGGCTTGCTGTTGTAATTACGTCACATCCATACAACTTTGCAATCTGGATTCCAAATATTCCCATGCCGGAGGCCCCACCCATTATCAATACTGTTTGCCCCGGTTTGATCTTTGCTCTTCCTATCAACATATGCCATGAAGTTGTCAAGGTCATGGAAGCAGCGGCAGCTTCTTCATAGCTTACATTGTCTGGAATTTTTACTACATTTACTTCTGGCAGGTGAGCATATTCACAATATCCTCCCCACAATGGACCTGTTTGAAATCCCCAGATTCTTCTGTTAGGACAATCATATTCACGCCCATCGGTGCACGCCATACAAACTCTGCACGACATGTTACCATGTGATACAACTCTGTCTCCCACTTTAATTGTAGTAACATCATCACCTATTGCAACAACTTCTCCTGCTGCATCAGTTCCTGATACATGTGGCATCGGTATCTTTATTGGTTTTCCTCTCATACCCCATATGTCATCATAATTTAATCCCGTAACATTTACTTTGACAATCACCTCGTTTGATTTTGGTGTAGGATTAGGTATTTCCTTAATTTTTAGAATCTTTGCATAATCATCATCTGGTGCATACTCTTCATACACTAGAGCCTTCACAACTCAACCATTCGTGATGGTAATATTAAGAAAATGATAGTCTAGTTTGTGTTATTGTGTTTTATCACTGAAATATTTTATTCTAACAAAAGAAATGAAATAGAAGATTTGTAAAGAACTTGGAAACACAGTTTATAGTAAGAAACCAGTTCTAATGGTGGCTATGTCCACAACCACAAGAATCGTGATTTTCTGACATTTCTGTAGATTCTTTTCCGGAACATCGGGAGCACTTATTTGAGCCCGTAGCGGAGAAAAATCCAATTCCACATACAATACATTTTGTACTTGTCATAGTAAAGCTGTAGATAGCCCGGTATTTATACATCTTTTAGAAATGAGATCCCTATAGCTCTCAAAGTTGCAATATTTTGCACTTATCTCAAGTACAAAGCCTGTATTTGGGTTCAATCTTAACAAAACACTGAAACTACATAGTAACCAAAGGAGCCTGATTTCATAGAATTTATTAATTGATTAATATGGTAGTGGGTTTATGATGTCAAAACCAATGGGTGCATTATTTGGTGTTTTGACCCTAGTTGCTATTCTTGCAATAGCTCCATCAGCTTTTGCACAGCAATCTCAGGTAACCGTAAATATTGCGGTAGGTGACGGCGCAAGTCCAAGCTGTTCACAAGCAAAGAACTGTTTTAACCCAGATGTCGTCAATGTAGCACCAGGTACAACGGTAGAGTGGCAAAATAATGACAAAGTAAGTCATACTGTAACAAGTGGAAACCCGTCAGACAATCAGACAGGTACTATCTTCGATAGCAGTTTGATTGCAGCTGGAAAGAGTTTTTCCTTTACCTTCAATAATCCTGGCACATACAACTACTTCTGTCAAGTCCATCCATGGATGACAGGTCAAGTAATTGTCGGTGCAGCTACAACTGCAAGCACAACGGGTAACAGCATGTCAGGCAGTTCATCAAGCATGAACATGTCATCTGGTACAACGGGTAACAGCATGTCAGGCAGTTCATCAAGCATGAACATGTCTTCACCATCAACTAGCAACACGCCGACAACTAGTGCCCCTTCAAACACATCACAAAATACAACTACGTCTTCACCATCAACTAGTTATCAACCAAGTACCAACACAGCACCAACAACCACTGAATCTAGTCCTGTACCAACAAGCGTACAGTCATCATCCAGTACTACAAGTTCAGATCAAATGACTGGATGGTCTGTAGGTATGGCAGTAGCCGCTATCATGAGTGGTGTCGGAGTCTGGTCAGCAGTACGACGTAGATAAACAAGTGGAGTCAAAAAAGACCCATTCCTTTATTTTTAATAACGTATAATGTTCTGCATGCATTATTTTATCCAGATTAATCTTCTCAGAGAGAATTACATCATAGGTTCTTCTTCAGACAGATCTTCCTTGCATCTCTTATTAGCATAAATTCGTTTTACAATCTTAAGTGATTTGCTTGATCCAATAATAGAGAGATTAGATTTTAATTTAGATTTAAAATTTTGTTGTCCTTTTTTCAAAAGTGGATTATAAGCACTAGATGTTAGAAAAGATGGAATGTTTTGATACAGCAGAGTGACAGATGGGAACAATATTGATGTAGTATACTTTGTTATCTTTTCTGAATATTTCCATAATTCCTGCTCGTATTTGCAAATGTCTTGATACGTCAATTCTACATACCTAGTGCACTTATTCCATTCTTCTTTGAAGACTTTTTCTGGGTTTAAGTCGTTCCAATATGGCACTTTTGAACCGAAACCTTCTTGGTCAGTATCTTTGTCATCCACTTTTTTATAACTTGGGTTCTCCGCGCTTTTATGATTGGTACGTAGAACTTGATAAGCTTCAGTTATTAACTTAAATTTCTCATCATCCTGTTTTGAAACGCTTTTGTCTGGATGATGTTTTAGTGCCAGTTTTCTGTAGGCAATCTTTATATCTTGTATCGAAGCCCCTTCGTGCAATCCTAGTAACGTATAGCAGTTCTGCCTATTCAATACATGGTATTGGTCATACGGTTTTAAAAAAGTTTGATCTCA
>JASHOW010000028.1 GCA_030038445.1 Nitrosopumilaceae archaeon | reverse complement strand
AGTTTTGAATGTATTCCAAACCATAATTATGTAGGTGATGGTATATTGTTGCACAATTGCAAGTATTGCCAGAATTATGACATCAGCCAGAGAAGAAAGGTTGAAGGAACAGACATGACACCCGACGAGGTAGTAAGGCTGGCTAAAAATTCAGGTTCTCAGGGTATTGCCTACACATACAACCAGCCATCAATATTTATCGAGTTTGCAAGGGATTGTGGGATAGTTGCAAGAGAAAATGGACTGTTCAATATCTTTGTATCAAATGGTTATGACACTCCTGAAACAGTAAAGATGATGAATAAATTTCTTGACTGTATAACAGTAGATTTTAAAGGAAATGCAGAACCGCAATTTACACGAAAATACATTGGCGTTCCAGATCCGCAACCAATCTTTGATACTCTCAAAGAGATAAGAGACAAAACCAAGATTCATGTAGAAATCACTGACCTGATAGTTCCACAGGCAGGTGACAATTTGGAATACGCCTCCAAGCTTTGCAAATTTATTTACAATGAATTTGGTCCAGATATGCCAATCCACTTTCTAAGATTTCATCCGGACTATAAGATGATGGAATTTGAACCAACGCCAATTAAAACACTTGAGAAACATCATCAGGTGGCAAAAAAAGAAGGCCTAAACTATGCCTACCTAGGAAATGTTCCAGGTCATGCCCTTGAGCATACCTATTGCCCAGAGTGTAAAAAAATTGTAGTGAAACGATATGGCTTTGACATTCAAGGATGGTATCTTGATGATAACAATAACTGCAAATTCTGTGGTAACAAGATACCTATAACAGGAAAGCTATCAGAAAATTACAAACAAAACAGGTTCCAGTTTATTCTCTAGATTGCAACAGCCCTAACAGGAGATCCGGTAGCACCCTTTAGCTTCAAAGGCAAAACTATCAGCTGAAATGTTGACCTTTTAATTTTATCAAGATTGCATAAATTTTCTAAAATCAAGATCCCTTCTTTCAATAAAATGTGGTGGGCAGAAAACTTTGTATCTTTGCCCAAGTCAATACTAGGAGAATCTACGCCTACAAGACTTACCTTCTTTTCTAACAGATACCTTGCTGCACTTGCTGAAAGGCCTGGGTTTCTTGTAAAATAGTCCTTTTTTGTCAGATTTCTTGCCCAGCCAGTTCTAAAGACTAGTGCTGTGTTAGGCGGTATCTTACCATTTTTTGCTTCAAATTCAACTATGTCGTCTCTTGTAATTGACTTGTCAGGACCTTTTCTTATGTTGCACAAAAGGGCAGTAGTAACCAATCGTTTAAGGGAGATCTCGTCTATTTTGGGTCCATTTTCTATAAAGTGATACGGTGCATCAAGATGCGTTCCCGAGTGTGAGCTGAGAAAAATCATCTCAAGATTGTAGCCGTCAGATCTTTTATCTGCCCACGAAATGAACTGCGGCCGTGGAGAACCCGGAAAACTTGGAAGCTTGTTTGAAATTTCAAGTGTCAGGTCAATTGGTTCCACCAAGTTAATTGGAATTGGTGATAAATCAATTTTGATATTTTCTAGGCAAAGGCTAAATATTGTGCAAACGCGAATTATCTTATATGCCAACCACTTACATATTGATAAATTCTGATCTAGGTTCTGATATGGAGATAATCAAGCAAATCAAAAGCATACTAGACAAAGAAAGTTCTGTAAAATATGAGGTTCAGGGAGTCTATGGAGTCTATGATATACTAGTCAAGATCACCGCTGACTCGATGGATAATCTAAGAAGTATCATTACCAATAAAATAAGAAAGATAGACAAAGTCTACTCCACCCTAACAATGATGGTAATAGAAGAACAGGAAAAATAGTCCTAAAGCGAGTTAACTACGTGTAAAATCTCTGATTCCGTGTTAAAAAAGTGCGGTGAAGCCCTGATTATCTTCTTAGAAAATATCTCGCGTACGGCAAGTATGATGTTTTCCTTTTCCAGCCGTTTGACTATTAATTCAGGATTCTGGTCCTTGACTGCAAAAGAGACAATGCTTGTCCTTTTCTTATCCTCCTGAGGACCAAAAAGGGTAATGCCAGGAATCCTCGATAGTTCCTCGCGCATCAGGTTTGCAAGCTTGAGATCACGATCTCTTATCTTCTCTATTCCTATCTTGAGTAGATAGTTTACCGAAGCTTCAAGTCCTGCGACTCCTACCCAGTTTCGAAATCCTGCCTGAAATCTGGCTGGCATCTCTTTGTGGACTATCTTGTTATTGTGGAAAATTGCAGATTCGCCACCAATCTGTGCTGGCTCTATCATTTCGCTTGATTCCTTTCTGCAGAAAAATATACCCATGCCCATTGGACCACACAACCACTTGGAGCCGTTAAAAGACATAAAATTACATTTTATTTTGTTTACATCAGTATCACTAATGCATCCAACTGTTTGCGCAGCATCAATGAAATATGGTATGTTCTTTTGCGCTAGATAATCTCCTATCTCCTCTACTGGAAGGATGGCCCCGGTATTAAACAAGGCATGGCTTAGAACAACAAGTTGGGTATCTTGGTCAATCATCTTCTTTAACGATTCAAATTCAAAATATCCTGTTTCATCAATAGAAATTTCTCGTAGTTCTGTCTTCTGGCCTGCCCTTACCCATGGATAGTGATTTGCGGGATGTTCATGATTTGAGCCACGCGTTATTATGTTGGATTTTGGCCTAAACTTCATACCATTTGCTACAAAGTTTATCCCATCAGTCACGCTTTGCGTTAAAATGACCTCCTCTGGCTTGCACTTGATTAGCTGAGAAATTGCTTTGCGCAGATTGCCAAGTCGCTCTCTTACATAACTGTCAGACAACTCAGAATCAGGTCCATATTCATTATATCTTACTAAAAAATCATTCATTGCTTGAATGCTTGTCTTTGGCATTCTAGAAGTGGATGCATTATTTAGATAGACCCTATTCTTGTAAGGAAATTCCTGTGAAAAATCTGAATTCATTATATATTACAATTTTGTACATGTCATGTTGCTTAAAAATCATGACCATGAGAACCCTGACCAAAAACTAACAGACATTATTTCGCAAAAACAGATCAATTCCATTCTGTATTCTGATCCTTTTCTAAAAGCTGGTTTCATGTCAAAACTTGTTAGCGAAGTCAAAATCGATATTTTGTATATTGACCTTGACTTGCTGTACAGTGGATATGTTGTATCCGGCATACTTGCCTTGCAGAAAAACCTCATCCTGTATCAGCCTTCTGAGAATACAATTAACGACATACTCAAGGAGATATTGGTCAGGGCAAGCACATCTCAAGTATTAATTATAATAGATTCAATCAACGGTCTCTTTAATGTACTAAATTACAAAAAACAAGCTGGAAAGACAGTAGCCTCAATTGTTATGTTGCTTGCAAGCATTGCACGCAAGACCAATTCCTCCATAATTGTATCTAGCATGGCAAGATACAAAAAGGAGGAAGGGTGGACTTTGTCACCTACTGGAAAGCGACTAATTGAAACAAAAAATAGCAGAAAAATTCTTCTTGAATATGGTAAGAATGCAATTGTTGTAAACCTATTAGATGAATCAAATAAAATTTTGCTGCCAGCAAACAGTGTTTTGATCTAATCTAATCTCTTAATTATATGATAACCAAACTGCGTTTTTACAATGTCAGAAATTTGTCCCTTTTCCAACTCAAATGCAGCTTTTTCAAATTCTTTTACCATTATACCCCTTCCAAAAAGGCCCAAATCACCACCTCTTTTTTTCGAGACATCAATAGAATACTGTTGGGCAAGCTTTGAAAAGCTCTCACCACTTGATAGTTTTGTTTTTATCTCTTGGGCTATGCTTAGTTTTTCTACCAATATGTGAGCGCAGTGAATCTTGGTTACCATCATTCACAAGTTAGTGGCAAATTATAAAAAAATATTGGAGCAGAAATTGAATCATGATTCTAATACTTTGGAATAAGACATTTCAAATTTAACACTGTTATAAAATTCTCAAACGCCGTTATAACATCATTTTTTTCAGCAAGTTATATTAAGATCTTTTCTAGTACTACTGAACATGCCAGTTGGAATTATTCCAGATATAGGCGAACAAATGTGCATAGGATGTGCACTCTGCGTAGAGATTTGTACATCACTAGGCCCAGACGTATTAAGAGTAAAACCAGTAGAGGGCTGGAAAAGAGGTAAAGCATTTGTATTTTATCCAGAAAGATGCATCTCAGACGGTGCATGTATAGGCGTTTGCCCAACAAAGGCAATCTTTTGGATGAGACCAATGGACTTTACTCCTGGACAACCAGTACCACTGTACAGAAACTCTGTATTCGTCAAAGGTTGGACCGAACTAGTAGAATAGGTCTGACAAAAACTTCTTTTTATTATTCTTTTATTTGATCTTGTTTTCCACATATATAGTAGAATGTTATCATTTTAACAGTTGAGCAAATCAGGCAATCTCTGGAGAAAGGTACACGGTAAAATCACAAAGAAACCCACAAACTTTAGCTGGCTGATTAGTGATAAGCTTGCAGGTAGCGGAATGCCAACCACCCCATCGGAAATAGACTGGGTGGTAAAACAAGGAATCAAATCAATTATTACAATGACGGAAGAATCTCTTCCAGAATCATGGGTAAAGGATGTAAAATACTTGCATGTACCCACCGAGGATCTTACTGCACCCAACATGGAACAGATTGATCAAGCAGTAGAGTTCATACACAAAAGAATTCAAGACCAAGAACCCGTTATGGTCCATTGTGCGGCAGGAATTGGAAGGACTGGAACCATTCTGGCATGTTATCTTGTAAAATATCACAAATCGTCTGCAAAGGATGCTATAGAAAAGGTGCGGAAAAAAAGACCTGGTTCTATACAATCTGAATCTCAAGAACTAGCCATAAGCCTGTACTACAAGCATGTGAACAACAACTAGCTACTCTGGTATTGATGTGGTTACCATCTTTCCATTTTCAAGTTTGATGAAGAGGTATCTGTTGTCTTTGAAAATTAGAGTTATTTCGTTCTCTTTTTCTGACTTGTCCTCGACCTCAAGTAATTCTTGTCCTCTAATGCCGTCAAATTTTACCATAACATCACTCTAATATTTCCATTTATATCCTATTTGGTGACTTCGATCTCTATTTCTTTAGAGTTTGATTTGGTATCAACCTCGTCAGTATAGTCATGTTTGAACCAAGAAACATAGACCTCGGCTCCAATCTTGTGTTTTCCTGTACCAAGCTCAGATGCCTTGATCTCCATTTTTTCATCAAAATCAAGAAGCAACTGTTGTGCCTCTGCTTGATTCACTGGTATGTGAGGCTCAAAGTTTTTAGAAATTTGCACCCATACCTTCTTCTCTGCCATCTGGGTAAGCTTTGGATTTCTGGTCCAAAAAAGAGCAGCTTTCTTGTATGTATCCAGAGCTCCCAGCTCGCGTCTTCTCAACCCACCTGAGTAGAGCTTGACACCATATTTTAGCTTGAATACATTATCGTGCTTATTGTATGCTCTTTCCCAATTTTTTTCATTGAATGCTTCACGAAGACCTCCGGTCACCGAGAATTTCACATTTATTGTTATGTTATCATTTATGCTGAACTTATCAGCAGATTTTTCTAACAAAACCCCATCTATTGTATTCTTTTCGTTTGTCAACTATTAGTAATGGTTTATATCCTCAATAAGTATTTTTTTGACTTACGCATGGAGGTTCAGGTCAAAAAATCTTCCACAAAGGAAGTTCTCTTGGATATAAAAAAGTCTGATATAAGTACACTATACATCGTCCAGCACGAGTTGCTAAAGGACCCAACAGTAGAATTTGCTGGCGTTGTTCTAAAGCATCCACTTACCAAGGAATATGCGATGCGTGTTAACACAGCCAAGGGTAATCCAATCAAGGAAATTGAAAAGGCTGTCAAGGCTGCAATAGAATATTCTGACGAACTAAAAAAAGCAATCAATTCAAAAATTAAAGGTGCCTAGATGAAATTTTGCCCCAAATGTGAAGCTAGGCTTAAGCTATCTAACTCAGAGTCAGAATTTGTATGCCCAAAATGTGGTTACAGCGAGAAAGGTACCAAGGCAACAAAGCAGGTCAAGGCAGAAGGAAGCTCTACAATTAATGTGTTAGATGAAAATGAGAAAAAAGAGTCGCTTCCTGTCATAAAGATTGAATGTACAAAATGTGGAAACAACGAAGCTGTCTGGTGGATGCTACAAACCAGAAGTGCAGATGAACCTACAACCCAGTTTTATCGTTGTATAAAATGTAGCTACACTTGGCGTAATTACGCATAATATTCTGAAACCCGTACCACTTGACGTGTTATACGCATAACGTTTAACTTTGAGATGCTAGACATGTCAATAAGTTTGGTATTTTCTGCAAAGACCGGAGGTTCTGATGAATGGAAGGCTGTGATATCTGCCATTTCTACCCTTGTGGAAGAGGCTACCTTTGAGGCCACTGGTGAGGGAATTGCATTTAGAGGAATGGATCCATCTCATGTAGCACTAATTGACATTGCATGGCCAAATTCTGCATTTGAAAAATATGTATGCGATGAGGACGTAAAGTTTGGTGTAAGAATTGATGAGTTTGCCAAGCTGATCAAGAGGGCTGATAAAAAAGACAATATTGAGATAAGCATTTCAGAGGAAAAATTATTGCTCATTACTATAGGCAAAAACAAGAAATACAAAATGAGGCTGATAGAAAGTTCCGCAACAGATACACCTTTACCAAAAATAGCTTACAATGCAAAGGTTGCCGTTGCTTCAACTGAGTTTGATAAAATTCTTGGCGATATTCAGGTAGTCTCAGAATATCTCTCAATCATAACGAGTTCTAGCAAGGCAGAATTTTCTGGCAGGGGCGACTCGGGAGAGGCCATAATTACACTAGAGAAGGGGATGCCTGAGATGCCAGAGATTGAGGTCAAGGAAGACAGTACGGCCACCTACAGCCTTGAATATCTTAACAGTATTGTAAAGGCAGTAGGCTCTGCAGCAGGCACGGTCGTATGTGAGTATTCTACCAAGATGCCACTACGGTTAGAGTTTAAGGTTGCAAACATAGGTAGAATTCATTTCTACTTGGCTCCAAGAGTTGAAAGTTAAAAATCCGATATATTTCCTAAATTCTTTTGGTAAACCTGTTTTACCCTAAAGCTCAGTAACCTATTTCTTATTTGTCTTCTAATCGTTTTCTAAGTTTCTAATCTAAATTCTTCAAAGTAGACTTTACCATTCTCTACTGCCTTCCTGATGCTCTTTTGTCGTGGTGAGAGATCAGCTTCTCCGGTCTTTGCATCAATGAAGGTTATCTTGTCTACCTTGTCCTCGTGGAACAGTC
>JASHOW010000027.1 GCA_030038445.1 Nitrosopumilaceae archaeon | reverse complement strand
CTACCCCTTCTAGACTTTCTAATCTTAAATCGTCCATCTTACCGTATGTTACGGTACTAGTACCTAATAAAGGTGTTGGTTAGAGGAACTGGATAATTAGAGGGTCAAATCATTGACTTGGATTGGTTGTAAAGAAACGGTTGGTTTTCTGTGGTCAAAAAATGGGTGTAAAGTTACGGTTGATGATAGGTATTTTGAAATTCTGAGTTTTAGTATTGCGACTTAGTTTGTCAAGATGATGTTAGATTATCTCTAATGGAGTTTCGATCTGCTGTACGATTTGAACTTCGACCGACAAGAAACATACCTCCGCCAACTAATATTACGCCGAAAAGTGCTAGACCCTCGGCAACTGGAAGTCCAAGCTTAAAACAGTTGGGTCCCCACAAAGGCGAACCGCATAGAAAAGTGCTCAGCCCTAGTACAAAAAGCACCCATCCAACCAAAAACAAAGAACCGCCCACATAACCGTATGGACTCCTCATCGTTATTCGCACCTATGATCTTCTATGCTTTGCGATTTATAGAAGTTTGGTTCCTTGTCAGAAACAACCATGTCAAATGTGTCAACAATATTAGAATAAAAAATTTAGGATAGTTTTAGCCAACAACTATCCTTTCCGTTGGACAGCCAGTTAAAACCACTCAGTTTCAGTATGTCGTTAATCTCTCTCCAAGTCTGCTTTTCCATCCAACCCTTACAGGTTATCTTGATGGAATCCTTTTCATTTACAATGTTGACCTTCTCTATTCTCTTTCCTAGTTGTATTGCAAAGTTACCTTTGGATTCTACAGATTTTGTGATTAGATCCTTGATCTTATCATGTCCTAGTTCTAAGTCAATTCCTGATGCTTCCGCAGGAGTAGAACCATCTAGTGCCATGAGTGGTCTTAGATAATTGTGGTACATTTGGTATCCATCAAACAATACTGAATCTATCTTTTTGATTCATCCCTTAACTGTATTATACTCACATAGTATTTGACATCAATATTTTCAAGCAATGTTCGCATCTTTGGAAAATAGTATTTTCCATGTTCAGACTTTTGATGGCGCTGTAAGGCATCTTTATCCTCATATTGTTCCATAACAAGATAAGTTCTCGACTCTTCTAATTTGTACAAGTCATAATAATTACAACCTTTATCATTCTCTAGAACCTTTGATGCAAGTTCTCTGAATAGATATTCAAATTCTTTTTCATTTCCCTCTTTTACAGTTATATGCTTCAGACCTCCTATTGTCACGTTTGGTGGCATGGATTCTCCCATGTCTATTACTTTTTTAATACCATCTGAAATTTTTGTCATGTCCTAACTTTCCATCACTTGATTTACTCTCATTTTGTATTAAAGTTAACCACTTGCTATCTCTTTGAATTTCTATCCCTGCCTTATCTACTGGTATATCTCCATCTAACTCCATGTGCAGTCTTCATAGTTGTGGTGTAACTGGTAGCCTTTCAATATGGAGAAGATTTCTTTTTTAATCCCTTGACTACCTTGATACGGCAGCAATCATGGTAGGGATCAAAGTAGAGGGTGAAAACAAATGGATCACCCTAATTCAAAATGCAAGTAAACAATAGAAAATTGTGCTAAGTCCATTCATAAGCTCCATCATAAGAGTGTGTATTATAGTTACAGTAACCGATCTAGTATTATTTTATTATCTTATGAAACACCCTGAAAAACTTACTTGGAGATTCGTACCCTTGACTATAGTGGTAACGATAGTGCCTATAGTCGTAAATCTATGGTATGTGCTAGTTTACAAAGCTTGAGAGCAACCGCACTTAACACGCATATTATACTACCGAAGAGTTAACAGAACCTAGACTAATCTTTCCTTCTTAGAACAAAGAAACAGATCGTTAGCGTTATTGCGGTTAATCCAAAAATGACGTAATTACCATAGTTATTCCACCAAAGTTGGGTTGCAGCCATGGCAGGTTGATCAGCTATAACGTCAAGAGGAAAAATCACACTACAATTCAGCATGATTCAGATTTATGACTTGCTAGTATTTTGAATTAGATTATTTTTTTTCATTTTCTGTTTGTCAATTCGTCTCTTCGCGTTGCAATTAGGACAGTAATTTCTCTAACTTCATAGTCTCGTAGTTCATCTATCTTATACTTATGATCGCAACTACAATGTACTGTATGAGTTTGCATTATACCTGTTTTTAGATGCGTTTTGAATTAAGGTTATCCACTTGTTATCTCTTTCAATTCATCAAATCCTTCATTTTTGTCAGGACTTTCAAGTTGTTTTAGCATCTTATTGATGATTGACATATCCATGACGGGTAATCTTTTCCATCTTCTACGTGCTAGTAATTCTCTTGTTGCTTTCATGTAGATCCCCCTAGCTTTTGCATTGGTATCTTTTGGCAAGATCAATGTGTGTCTTACGTATCTTTCTTGTTAGATTAGTATCATCAACTACTAGGTTTTTTCCTGATTTCAAGTGTTCTTCAATTAGATTTAGTTCAAGATTACGCTTGGAATGCAGTTGTTCTAAAGAAATTCTTTCATGATTTGGAAGATTTTCTTTACAATATGTTGATTTGCCACTTAATGTTGAACCAATCATAATCACATACTCCAATTGTATCCTTGTTTTACTTACAGAATTTTCAATTAACGTTTTCCATTTATCATCGCCTTGAATTATCATACCAAACATTTTGCTAATATCTCCAACTGAAATTATCTTGTTTAGATTGTTCTCCATGAGTTAGTGTATTTCTTAATCCGCTTGTTGATATCTGATGCAATACTTTCATGCCATGGCAATCTCAAGAACTTTTGAACACCTTGAAAGGCTCTGTAAAGCACATCTGTAGTGTGTTGGTTATGTGCTGAGTACATCTGGAGGCCAGATTGAGAATATCTTGCAGCAGTTTTTACATAGAATTATTAAATATAACTTATTTTTTATGTCTAATACTAAATTTAATAAGATTTTCTTATTTTTTTCGATGAAAATCCCCAAGTTTTCGCTATGCGTAAATATCACAGTGTCTTATTTATGACATGGTTAGCCTAGGTACAGCAAAATTGGCTGGAATTATCATGACTATGAGCATAATTGCCATAGGAGGTACCAACTTAGCCTTTGCCCAACAACCATCATGTGGAGAACAGGCTTACGGATACATTGGATGTACTCCAGTAGCTACGGCACAGTTGTACGGAGCCATACTAGTGGTCGGTGTAGTTGCCTTTTCTATAGCATGGGGAGTCGCTGGACGTCAATATCATACGATCCCATAACCTTCAACTAAGATCATAAAACTGAACGGAACCAATGGTTAGTGTAAATTATATCACCAACTGATTTTTGAGAGAAAAGTCTACAGATTTGGCAGATCTATTCTTTTGCTTCTGGAAATTGTGATACCAGTCTTCAATCAGTGAAAGATCTTTCTTCTTTGTATACATGATTATTTCCTCTGCCTAGCTTGCCGTTAATTTTTTCATATTATTTTGCGACTGTTCCATGTACCATTAGATATCTTTTAGCTTTGCATCACCTTGAAAAAATTGACCATATCTTCTTCATTAGCCAATTCATCCAAATGGGCTTTTACTTCATTTATTATGTAATCGTAATCTTCCAAATAGACCTCTTTGAGTACAGATTTTAAGTATTCTGGGTGCTCATAGCAGTCCCTAAGAGTTATGTCATAAAGAGAATCCAGCTTGGCTATTGCCAAGTTATATTTTGTATTTCCCATACTCATCATGACAACTTCTAAACACGATACTAGCGCAATCTTATGCTGTTCAGCATAACGCCCCATCACAATTTAATATACTGTACGGTTTTAACCATTTCCAAAATAGGAAAATTCAACAATATTTGCTTGTATTTTGGATAAGTATAGTTAATTTGTTACCATCTTTTACCAAAACACTACATTTTTCTGCAAGATCTTACCATCAAGCAAAGACTAGAACAAACAGATGCTGTGTTAAATTTAGAACAGGTGTTATTTTCTGATTCTACAGCCCTAGCAGTCTTCTTTTCCTTTTTTCCTTTAAGATTAGCCATCCGCATACAATGCTTGCAATTCCACAAGCAAGTGCTGACAAGGTCAATCGCACTAGAGCATTTTCTCCACCCTGATGGATAACATACAGGTTATAGTTTACAACCTCGTTTTGGTTATCTGAGATATCCAGAGCATAGCTTCCCGGCTGAACTTGCCATATGGTAGAGTCCGTAGTATCTATTCCTTTGAGATCTAGCGGATCTGTATCAGTCGTAGCGCAATCTGTAGTATCAGTATCTCCTTCAGGACACAAGGTGGCACTAGGATTTCCCTGAGTAACTTGGAATTTTACTAGTTTGTCGTTTTGGGCAACATCCACAGTCAAGAAAGAGTCTTGCGGTCCAGATGCAGCATTTGTAAAGTTTATAGTATCAGAGATAACCGGTATTTCTTCCAGCTCTGAGACTCTGACAAGACCATACCCAAACCACATGAGAAGACATATGCTGATTATTTCTGCAATGACGTAAATTCTAAAACTCAAGACTAGCACTCCCACGCCCTACCCCGGGCGGCAAATTTTTTCATATATTGATATACAAGGAAGGGCTTTTTAGCATTTTTTCTTGCACCAAGCGTAACGATTCATCGCTTACAAGTACCTATTACAGTTATGATCAGTGTACCTAATTGCAATTTAATGCAATCAAAATTTGATCTCATGTTATGACGGCCGGCTTTATTTCCACGTCATCGCGATTATAAAATATCTTTTCAGGTGTTATGGTTATAGTACAGTTTCGCTTGAACTTCATCTCTCTTCCGTTTCCTATTGTATCTTTGAAAAGAATTCGTGGTTCTTTGGTGACATCAATGGAATACTGCTTTCCCTGCTTGGTTGCCTTTGATTCCTGACAATCTTTCACGTTAATTAATTTGGAACACCCTATAGAGTTTGATTCTGATATTGACATGCAGATTCCCAATTCACGACTATAAAAAAAGATTATGATATGGCACCGATTTTAGGCATTTTCCCAAAAAACTGGTTAGACACAGGCCAGAACTACTTTCTTCTTCTCTGTCCTGGCTTGTTTTGTCCCGGTACTCGTTTTAGTATGAATCGTTTCCTAAAATTATCACGGTTTCTTGTAATACCAATTTCTCCATGTCTTTCTCTTGCCTGAACCTTTGGAGTTTGGCCTCTAACTTTACCTGCTTTAGTAAGCGAACCGTGAGTCGGCATGAAGAAGTTCTTCTATTAATGCAATTTATGTATTTGGTTTGCCCCTACCAGTACTTTGCCTTGATGGTATCAATGACGCGTTCGTGTTCTGCGCCCTTTTTCCTTGCAAACTTTTCCATTGCATTTAGCGGCACTCCGCCCAAGGTTTTTGCAAGGCCGGTAAACATCTTTTTCTTAAATGGACTGTTCTGTCCTGTCTTGTTCATGAATTTCTGAATTCCATACTTGAAGTTGTGTTGCCATGTCTTGTACATGACGCCTAGCTGAGCAGCAGTCATCTCATTGCCAATATCGAAAAATTCTGATTTTTCAAGCAATCCAATTGGAACAAAAGTCAGAGGCGTTGTTGTAAACATTGATTCTGGTTGTTCTTTTTCCAATTCGTTTATCAGACGTATGGTCTCCCATGCATCATCTTCTGTCTCTGCATTATCCAATCCCATGATCAGCGTAAACGCAGGTATCCAGTAATACTCATTTAGCGTCTTGACACCCTCTTTTACAACCCAGTGCCATTCTTCTGGCTTGTATGGAGACAATTTCCTGTCAGCATATTTTCCTATCAATCTGAGGCTTCCTGTCTCAAAGCCACATTGTATTCCAATCAGGTTTTCCTGACTTGAGCGAATGATTTTTGAAATGTTTGGAATCAGTTTTTCGTCGGCTATTGCACCTGCAAGTGTTCCATGAGTAGGATTTGTGTGAACTATACCAGTTGACATTACTGCTGTGAAGAGCTCCTCTAGAGCATCCCTGTTTGGGGCCATGTTCTTTGTCTTTCTAGGATCAAGACCGTACACGAAGATATCATCACTATGCAGCCAAGCATTTCGTTGTCCGCCTTTTTTTATGTTGACTTCGATCTCTTTTTTTACCTTCTCTGGAGGGTAGTACCTAAGTGGCCTCAAGGTAACATCACAGAACTTGCATCCTCTGCCACATCCGCGCATGACCTCTACCATTCCGTGCATGCTAGGCTCTACAATATCAGGAATGTCATCAATGTCTGGTTCATCCCAGTAATGGATGAATCTTCCGTGGAATTTGTTGTCATCCTTTCCAAATTCTTTTATGTCAACCTTGAAATCGCTTTTAACAAATGGATTCATGTTCTCAAACTCATTGCCGATTAGTTTGTCAAAGAAAAGGCCAGCGTGACCGTCAATTTCTGGAGCAATGCCACCAAGTTCTCCTTCCAAGACAGCATACAGGCCATATTCCTGGATTTTCTTTGGATCGTAATTGTATTGCCAGGTTCCTGACGCGCCAGCAATTACCTTGGCATGGCTTCCATTCTTTTTCTTTGCATCATTGATCTTCTTGTGTAAATATGCGTTGTAATACTCATCATATGATATCTGCTTTCGTCCATAGGTAAATGTCATTGTTACAGGGCCCATTCCAAGTGGATCCATCTCATATGTACCGACTACCTCTGTTTCAGGGCCAATGAATTTGTCAATGTGGTCTGGGTGAGCAACTACTACATCTTCTCTTTTGTACCCATCTCTCAAAAGTGCTGCCTCTACTTTTCTTAGCCCGTAAGGCGCATAGTTAGCAACTCCATTTGTGTGTGTTATTGGATTGCAGATGAAATCAAAAAGTATCTTTGGTGTTACTTGATTTTTTAATAGATAATACCAAATGCTGTTTTTTGGCCTATGCGGGTCAATTGCAGGAGCGCATCCAAAGAAGGTGGCCAGAGATATCCCACGATAGGGAGACATTAATGTACGATCAGCACTTAATACAATTTTAGGATGTCCCAATTTTCAATCTGAATGAAGTACCATAGCATTTTAAGGTTTCTTGCATTTCCAAGAACTAATAATTCTCTAATATGCCTGATTTGCTTCTGTGGACATATCCAAATTCCTTGTTTGTAAGCAGGTATTGACCGTCAAATACGGTACCATCTTTGCATGTCAAGACATCTCCAAAACAACAACTTCCACAGAGTCCCATGCCGCACTTCATCATTCTTTCAACGCTGGCCTCGACATGAATTTTTTTTTCAAAGGCAATTTGCACTACTTTGTGCATCATTTTTTCAGGTCCACAGGTATAAACTGCATCAAAGGCATCTTCCCGGAGCAGCCGCTGCATGACATCAGTTACAAGTCCTGATTCCCCATATGTCCCATCTTCAGTTACCGCTAAAACTTTGTGCTTGTTGTGTTCTAGGAGTTTATTTGCAAGATGTTCAAAGAAAACCTCCTGCTTTGTTTTGGCACCCATAATTATAGTTACGTCGTCTGTCTTTTTCAGAAATGTTGCAAGCCTCATTAGTGGGACAAGCCCCGTTCCTCCTCCCACAAGTAGTAGTTTTCCTTGCTTTATGGTAAAGGAATTTCCATATGGACCCCTAACTCCAATTTTGTCTCCAGCCTGCAAAGAATAAAGTGCGGTTGACGCCAAGCCATGTCTTCTAACTGTAAAAGCTGCCTTTGTTGTTTCTTGATATACCATTACACTCATTGGAAGCTCGTTTACTCCCGGAATCCACACCATTGCAAACTGTCCAGGCAATACTTTTGATAGAAGCTCGTCAGTAAAGACAAGAGTGCGCACGGTAGGAGTTTCGTCAATCACTTTTTCTATTGTAACTATTTTTGAAGAGTCAGTATTTCTTTGCAATTCCAACCATGTCACCAATTTTCTGAAAATTTTTTCTTTTCATGTATTCTGATATTCCTCGATTTATTTCCGAGAACACTCCAACCCATTTTTCTGCAACTGCACTGCCAATCTGAATTGCACTAGCACCCCCAAGCATGAACTCTACTGCATCCTCCCAGCTTGACACACCGCCGCAGCCAATTATTGGAATATCAAATGTTGAGGAAATTTCATAAACGCAACGTACCGCAATTGGCTTTATTGGAGTTCCCGACAGTCCGCCTATCTTGTGACTTAGGATTGGTCGTGTTGTTTCAACATCAATTGCCATAGCCCTTACCGTGTTTATTGCGGTTATAGCATCTATTCCTGCTTCACAAGATGCACGTACCGTTTCAAGATAGTCAGATGAACCAAGGCCAACTTTGGCTATTACTGGAACCTTTGACGTCTTTTTTATATCTTTGATTATTTTTTGTACAAGTTGTGGGTCATCGCCAACTTCAAGCCCCACTTTTTCTACATGTGGACATGACAGGTTTAGCTCATATGCCAAGACCTTAACATTTTCAAATTGTTTTATCATAAAAATAAAATCTTCCGGTACAGAGCCAACCAAGCTGACAACAATTGGTATTGTGTTGTTAGGCGAGATCATCTTTGCAAAATATGGAGCGCCTGGATTTGAGAGTCCCACAGCGTTCAGATATCCGCTCTTGATTCCAACCACAGTTGGATTTGGATATCCCTCCCACGGTTCTTTGCTCAGAGATTTTGTTACTAGTGCCCCTGCTCCTTCCTTATATAAGCGAGCAAAGACTTCAAGAGATATGCCAAGAATACCTGAAGCAAGCATGGTGGGTCGTTCAAGTGATATTGGCCCCACATTTGTTGAGATGTCGGGATTCACTTCTAATTATAAAAAATAATTGTCTTATAACGGTTGATACAAGATTTACCCACTGTTACCTTTTTTAGTAAGACATGAAAACGCTTTGTATGCATTCTGTGATTCTAACAGAGCTTGGTATTGCAATTTTTGACAATAACAAATGCGTAAAATCTATTCCATTTAGAAATCCTGCAAAGGAATACATCGAGTTAAAGAAAGAAAAGGCAGAGGCTTATGAGCTTGAACAGTTTCTTACCAACTCAAATACAACTGTGTCTGTTAATGATTCAAGTCTTCTCAAACTTTTAAAGAAAAAATCAATTGATGCAGAACTTATGGAAGAAAACAAGATAGAAACAATCCAGTCTTCTAAGCTCAGAGTGCTAGTAGACTCGGGTTTTGCAACAAATGAGCATGATGCAAGAGGAAAGTTAAGAGAGTTTGCAATGCAGCTCTCATCTTCAAAAGTTACGGAGGTTTCGGAAAGTCCCGATCTTCATATTATTCAAGCTATAAATGCACTTGATGAGACTGATAAGATAATCAATCTTCTAAGCTCAAGGCTTAGGGAATGGTATGGTCTTCATTTTCCAGAGCTAGACAACCTTATTGACACAATTGTCGGCTACTCTAAAATAGTTCTGACTGGCCGCAGAGACAACCTCAATCAAAAGGCGTATTCTGATGCTGGCTTTCCTGATGAAAAGGTAGAGATGCTATCGCTTTTGCAAGAAAAGAGTAGGGGAGGGCAGATCTCAAGTGAGAATCTTTCCATAGTACAAAGTCTTGCAAAGCAGATTCTAGAACTCTTTGAGTTAAGAACCACCCTAGAAAGACACATAGAGACTCAGATGAATACAGTTGCTCCAAATCTTTCTGGAATTTTGGGAACCTCTGTAGGGGCAAGAATACTTGGCAGAGCAGGAAGTCTCAAGAGACTGGCAACCATGCCTGCAAGTACAATTCAGGTATTGGGTGCAGAGAAAGCACTTTTTCGTTCTCTAAAGACTGGCGCCCAGCCTCCAAAACATGGCTTGCTATTCCAGCACACTTTGGTTCATGCTGCTCCCAGATGGCAGCGCGGAAAGATTGCAAGGGCAATTGCTGCCAAAGCCGCTCTTGCTGCAAGAGTAGATGTTTTTGGGGCTGGAAGAAACGACACACTCTTTGAAAAATTAAACGTAAGAATTACCGAGATTGGAGAGAAATACAAGGAACCGCCCGAAAGACCTGCGGCACCAATGCAGCAACGCAGACAGTTTGAGCAGAGAGATAAAAGATACGGTAATCAAGGCAGACAAAGAGACAAAAAGAACGACTGGCAAAAGTCAAAACGAAGGAAATTTGGAAAACGAAGAAGGTAACATTTTCTGGGTTAAAGTAGAGGGAGAAAAAAGGCTTGCTACTTTGAATCTTGTTCCAGGAAATCAAGTTTACAAAGAGAAACTAGTGAAGATCAATGATGAAGAGTTCAGAGCATGGGATCCTTTTAGGAGCAAGCTTGGGGCTGCAATAATGAATGACTTACAAATTCTCCCAATAGTTAGAAAATCGCGAGTTCTCTATCTTGGAGTCTCTACTGGAACAACTGCAAGTCATGTCTCAGATATAGTAGGTCCAAATGGGATAGTATTTTGTGTGGAGCATACAAGTAGGGTTGCACGAGAATTTCTTGACAGGGTTGCATCACATAGATCAAACATGGTTCCCATACTACAAGACGCAAGAAATCCAAAGGAGTATTTTGCAGTCTATGGAACCATCGATGTTGTCTATGTCGATATTGCGCAACCAGATCAGACAGAGATTGCCATATTAAATTGCAAGACATATTTGAAAAAAGGTGGATACCTGATGCTTGTAGTAAAGACTAGAAGCATAGACGTCACAAAAACTCCTTCAGAGGTAACTCGCATGGAAGCCAAGAAGCTAAAAAACGGTTTTGAGTTAGTCCAAGAGCTTGATTTGGCCCCATATGAGAAGGACCACAGTATGCTTGTTGCCAAATATCTAGGCTAGGCCCCAAGTAATATTTTGACAGGTTTCCAGCTCTTCCTTACAAATTTAGGCGGTATTCCGTTTGATGTAATTGCTTCCTTGATGAAATTCATTGTCTTTGAATCTGACGGATAACCGCTTCCAACATCAAAGTTTGCTCGTATCTTTTCAATAGCCTTGTCTCTGTTTACCTTGGCAATAATGGAGGCCGCTGAGACCACTGGAAAACGTCTATCAGCATGGTGGCTAGAGTGTACTTTATCAACTTGTGCAAGTTTTGAGATTAACAGTCCAAATCGAGTTGGATTTACATCACATGAATCAACATATGAAGAATCAGGCTGGAGTTTTGCAATCACCTTGGCCATATATTTTGCCTCCAACTGGTTTAATTGATTTTTTTGTACGCTTTTATCTATTATAGATGGTGGGATCCTTGCCACATAGTAATCATCTACCAGTCCAAGTATTTTCTTGTACATGTTTTCTCTGGCACGCGCAGTAAGCTGCTTAGAGTCTTTGACGCCAATCTCAGACAGGTGTTTTATTTTATTGCGTTCAATACATATACCTGCTATGACAAGCGGGCCAATAGCTGAGCCTCTTCCTGCATCGTCAACACCACATATTAACATTTGAGTTGTTCTTGTACCAGATGTATTAAATCATTTAACATCATGTTTCTTGGCAGAGCCTTTTTTCGTCACATGTACAAATCTAGATCATACAAATCATTTCAGTAACGCTCCCCTGTGATAGATTCTACCTCTGCAAGATTCAGATATGGAACCAAATTGACCTTCCATATTGATCTCACCTCCAGACATGTACGTGCCAATATGATCTTCTGCGTTGCCTTGAATTGTGATGTGTCCTCCAGACATGTTATATCCTACATAATATCCAGCATTGCCTTGGATTACGATCGTTCCTCCTGACATGCGTTCACCAATGTAATCACCTGCATTTCCTTGTAGTATGATTTTGCCTCGTTCTAGCCTGTAGCCTATACAATCAGCTGGGTATCCCAGACTAGAAAAGTCCAGCATTACAATGCCATC
>JASHOW010000026.1 GCA_030038445.1 Nitrosopumilaceae archaeon | reverse complement strand
AGGCTGCACTTGATGGTCGAGATACATTCATAACATTACACGATCATTACAAGTTCGTGCGCAAAAAAATTTTTCAAGGTAAAATTCTTTCTCTTGATGTTTACAAATTATCACTTGGAGGACGCAATGTAACAAGAGAAGTAATAAAACATCCAGGCGCTGCGGCTATACTTGCAATAGAAGATGGAAAGTTGTTGCTTGTGAGGCAACATAGGTTTCCGTATGGATTTGTTCTTGAGATCCCTGCTGGGACTAGAAAAAGGGGTGAAAATCCGAAAAAATGTGCACTCAGAGAGCTAAGGGAGGAGACAGGATACGAAGCAAAGAAGATGACCCTACTTGTAAAATACTATCCCTCAATTGGATACAATACAGAGATAATCTATTGTTATGTGGCATCTGGGATCAAAAAGGTATCAGGACTGGAATTAGACGAAGACGAGATAATATCAGTAGTCAAAATGGATTTTAAGAAAGTTTTGAGGATGATATTGTCAGGCAAGATTGTAGACTCGAAAACAATCTGTGCCGTGCTTGCATATGCAATGAAAAAGAAGATCTACGTGTAGACTGGTTTTACAAGATCTGCAATATCAGCCCAACATCTTGCAAGCTTTTCAAGTGTATATACTAGATCTAGGAATTGTATTGATACCTGTTTTTTTGGCTCAAGTGAAGATACAATATTAGAAATTTTCTTTTGATATATTCTAAATGATGTGATGGCTTCTATTGCAAGCAATCTGTTGTTTTCTATAAATGAAATGATAGATTTTTCATGAATGTTTTCAATTTCTGTTGCCATGGAATGAAGCTTCTTTGACTCCATCTTAGAACCACCAAGCTCTGATATAGAATTTGCAAGTTCCACAATTGTATCACCGGCGCTTTCCATCAAATTTGCCGCTATTCTATAATCCAAAATGTCAATATTTCCCAAATTAAATACAGTTGCAAGCCTAGTGTCTACCATTGCACTTCGAATCAATCGTACAAGTAAAAAATACTGTCTGTCTATCTCGTCATCCCTGCTTGGGATTGTCTGTAATACGGTCTTGTCGTTTGACGTAAGTGAATTTATTGTATCACGAAATAGTCCAATTGCTATCGAGCTCATTCTCTTTAGTATTTTATCTGGACTAAGTGTTGTAGCATCAAGGAGAAATTGTACAGTTATGTTTGTCGCATCTTCATCAACAATTTCCATTCCAACAAGCCTGCGCATCAGGCCGCGTATTTTTTCTCGATCTTCAACTGATATTGCAGATTTCCCACGTATCTTGATTATGTCATATCCAAGTAGATATGCCCCCGTAACGTCTGCACTGATGTTTTCCTTTTTTAGTACGGGATATTCTATGACTACTTCCTTTGGAGGCCTACTGTTTCCAATAGGCGTAATTGAGATGCTGTTGGTACCTGTCTCAATCTCTACCTCGTCGCTTTTTTCAAGCCTATTTGATTCCACCCACTCTATTGGCAGTGATACCAAGATGCTGCTTCCTATCTTTTGCAGGCGTCGAATGAATTTAGGCAATTTATATCAATATAAATAATATAATGATCATTTTTATATTTTTACCAAAATTTAAACGCATCATGCAAGCAACGGCCTTTGCACCAGGTCATATTACCGGTTTTTTCAAGGCCCAAGTAGAACCGACAAAGCCTGAACTGAAGGGATCCATCGGGGCTGGGTTTTGTATAAAGGAAGGCGTCACCACCAAAGTCAGGGTTACAACATCTGACAAGCCAGGTTTTGGAATCGCTGTTACTGGTTACAAGTCTGACAACACCCAAGTGTCAGAGTTTGTTGCGAGAGAATTTCTAAAACTTGTCAAGAAAAATTATTTTTTTGAGATAGAGCATCACAGCGAAATTCCTGTTGGTTATGGCCTAGGCTCCAGTGGTGCCGTTGCACTTAGCTTGGCATTTGCATTAAACAAAGCTCTTGGCACAAACCTTTCCCGGACGCAGGTTGGTCAGATAGCTCATAATGCAGAGATTCACTGCAAGACAGGACTTGGAACCGTATTGTCATCATATCACGGAGGATTTGAGATAAGAACAAAATATGGCGCTCCTGGTATTGGCAGTTTGAAGAAGATCCACACAGATTATTCTGCAATTGTAATTTGTTTTTCTCCTATATCTACGAAAAAATTCATTGGTACACATCTTTCAAAGATAAATGGCCTTGGTGCAAAGATGGTAACAAGGCTTCTCAAGTCAAGGGACCAGATGGAGTTTTTGGACATGTCATTAGAGTTTGCAAGATATGTTGGTGTTATAACTCCAAAGATGCAACAAGTAATTGATGACTTGCAGCATCACGGATTCAAGTGTGGCATTGCAATGTTTGGAGAGACTGTGTTTACGCTGGTACCAAAGGTAAAAGAATCTCAAGTATTACATGTTTTAGAAAAATATCATGATGGCATCTTGATCAAGACAGTAATTGACAAAAGTGGAGTAAGGGCATCCTAGTGTTGATTCCAAGATCCCATCCTAGGGCAGCATCCCTTCACATTAGAGAGAAGTTAGTTAACGGATACAGGAAGGGGTTGGTTGTTGAGGAAGGTCTTTTGGCCCATGGTAGGGGTGAGATGTTCGATTATATTATTGGAGAAAAGACCTCAAAGGCTTCGTATGATGCCATAAAGGCTGCTGCTCACATGTTTCTTTTGGCAAAACATCCAGTCATATCAGTAAATGGCAACTTTGCGGCGCTTTGTCCCAAAGAGGTTGTTCAGCTGGCCAGAGTTACTGGTGCAAAAATTGAAGTAAACCTGTTTTATTCAAGCGAAAAAAGAAAGGCTGCCATTGCAAGCACCCTTAAAAAAAACGGTGCAGACCAGATTCTGGGGCTAGACAAGAGATTTTCTCAAAAGATTCCAAGACTTGACAGCGCAAGAAGAATAGTGGATGAGCGAGGCATATTCATTGCTGATGTTGTGTTGGTACCGCTAGAAGATGGCGATAGGACCATCGCATTAAAAAAATTCGGAAAAAGGGTGATAACCTTTGATCTTAATCCGATGTCACGTACTGCACGAACTGCCGATATTACCATTGTTGACAATGTAACTAGGGGAATGCAGCTCTTGATTAACATGTGTAAGAAGATGAAAAGGTCCAGATTGGATAGAAAATTCAAGTTTGACAACAAGAAAAACTTGAACCAGTCTATCCTTGTGATAAAAAATAATCTTTGGAGAATGACGCATGCCTAAGTCTGTAAGGGAGATACTTTCCATGAAGGGCACCAAGAAGATCACAGTCATCACCGCATATGATTATACTACTGCACAACTTTGCGACAAGGCAGGAATTGACATCTTGCTTGTGGGCGACAGTGGTGGAATGGTTATGCTGGGCTATGAAAATACCATTCCTGTCACCATGGAGCAGATGTGTTTTTTCACCCAAGCAGTAGGCAGAGGGCGACAAAATGCTATGGTTGTTGCAGACATGCCCTTCATGTCGTATCAAGCAAGCAAATCACAGGCAATTGAGAATGCTGGTAGGCTTGTCAAGGCAGGAGCAGATGCAGTGAAATTAGAAGGCGGCATTGAGATCAAAGACACTGTCAGATCTATTGTTGAGGTAGGCATACCTGTCATGGGGCATATTGGGTTCCAGCCACAGACAACCACACTACAAGAAGGATACAAGGTACAAGCAAGAACCAAGGACTCGGCTCTGGCTCTAATCAAGAACGCAAAGGCCCTAGAAGAGTCTGGAGCCTTTAGCATCGCACTAGAAATGGTAACAAGAGAAGTATCAAAAATAATAACAGAGTCCATCAGGATTCCGACAATAGGGATTGGCTCTGGCTCTGACTGCGATGGACAGGTCCTAGTAGTTCATGACGTATTGGGCCTTTATGAAAAGATTAAACCAAAGTTTGCCAAGAGATACCGCGAGCTAGCTGTAGACATTGTAAAAGCCATTACAGATTACAAAAATGATGTTGTATCAGGCAGATTTCCATCACAAGAACATTCGTTTTCAATGGAAAAATCTGAACTTGAAAGGTTGAGAAAGGAGATTGCGTGAACATCCGTCACTTGACATTGTAAGCTCTGATGGCTCTGAGCTTGTAGGAAAAAAGATTGTCTTGTGTATAACAGGAAGTGTTGCTGCATACAAGGCAATTGAGCTTGCAAGACTCTTGATGCGGCATGGGGCAGATGTCACATGTGTTGCAAGCAAGGCTGCAACTGACCTTATCAAGCCAAGCTACTTCAAGTGGGCAACAGGAAATAAAGTGATTACAAGGCTTACGGGAGACCTTGAGCACATCAAGGTTGCAGATTATAGACAATCTGACCTGATTGTTGTGTACCCCTGCACCGCAAATACGCTTGGAAAACTGGCCAACGGCATTGATGACACTCCAATCTCTACAGTTCTAAGTGTTGGATTTGGCTCAAAGATTCCAATAGTTATCGCTCTTGCAATGCATCAAGCCATGTACGAGAATCCGTCAGTTGTAAAAAACATCCAGTTTCTAAAAGGAAAAGTGCAGTTTATCGCACCGCAATTTGTAGAAGGCAAGGCCAAGGCTGCAGAGCCTGAGGAGGTACTTGATTTTGTATTAAAAAAATATAGAACTTCTGCATTGCAGGGCAAAAAGGTGCTGATTACCGCAGGTCCTACCATAGAGTATATCGACCCTGTACGTACCATAACCAACCAAAGCTCAGGCAAGACGGGCGCCCTTCTTGCAAGGGAGCTTGTCTCATCTGGCGCAAAGGTCACCTTTGTTTATGGCCCTGGTACAGAACCTGCTCCAAAGGGCACTAAGGTTTTGAGCGTAAAGACAGGCCAGCAAATGCTAGAGGCAGTTAGGCAAGAAATGAAGCAAAAGTTTGACATTGTGATACTGGCTGCAGCAGTGTCTGACTATACTGTAGAAAGGCCAAGCAGGACAAAGATCAAAAGCAACGCGGATAAAATAATTGTCAAGTTAAAAAAGACGCCAAAGATCATCAATGAGATTAAAAAAATTCAGAAAGATGTTTTTCTGGTAGGCTTCAAGGCAGAAACTGATGTATCAAAAGAGAGATTGATAACATTATCACGCAAAAAGCTACACGAATCTGGAGCCAACATGATAATTGCAAATGATATTGGCGCAAAATACAGGAAAAATCCAGACAGAAACAACGTCATTGTGATTGATTCTACAAAAGAAGTAGTGTCAGGATGGAAGGACAAGGAAAAGATTGCCAAGTTTGTTTGCAGTCAGATAGAACAAAGATTTGTAAAAAAATTCTAGATAGCAATTTTCAGATAACAATCAATTCTTTTGTAAACTTGTGCATCACATCAGGCCTTGTGCCTACTATTAGCGAGTCCTCTATTCGCACACCAAATTTTTTTGGCAGATAAATTCCAGGTTCTACAGTTATTGCCATATTCTTTGACAGTATTGCCTTGCTTGAGGGACCAAGATTTGGAAGCTCGTGGACTTCGAGGCCTATACCATGCCCTGTTGAATGGATGAAGTATTTTCCATATCCTTTTTTTGTGATAACTTTTCTGCAAGTGTCATCAACTGCCTTGCAAGAAACGCCTGGCCTTACCCTGTCAAGTCCTGCCTCTTGTGATTTTTTTACAATATCATAGACTTTTTTTGCCTCAGATGATATTCTGCCCAGCCCAAATGTACGGGTTGCATCAGAGACGTACCCCTTGTGTCGCAAGGTAAGGTCAACTACAACCATGTCTCCGTCTTGGAACCTGCGTTCTGTTACCTGCGCATGTGGAAGGGCACTGTTTGGTCCTCCTGCTATGATGAGAGGTTGAAGTGTAGACCTGTATCCGGTGGCAAAGGCTCCCCTTTCCATGGCATATGCCATCAGTATGGTTTGAAGCTCCATCTCAGACATGCCTATCCTTATTTCATCCACGCATAGCTCATACATCTCATCCAGAATAGATGAGCATTTTTTTAGTACGTCAATCTCGCCTTGGTCTTTTACCTGTCGCGCCTGATAGAATGGTTCTGTAGAGGGCCTGACCCGCGGTAGGCTCTTCTTTAGAGACTGGATTACATCATGATTGCTAGTATCAGTACAAATCTTTCTGCCCTTTATCGTATCAATAAGAGTGGATATGGAACCCTTGCCGCGCTCTGACTTGACTACCCTGCAGTTTACGGATTCTTCCTTGGCTCGGCCCACCTCAAGCTCGGGAGCTATTATGGTAGCGCCACTT
Source organism: Nitrosopumilaceae archaeon (assembly GCA_030038445.1). Lineage (GTDB taxonomy): Archaea > Thermoproteota > Nitrososphaeria > Nitrososphaerales > Nitrosopumilaceae > Nitrosotalea. The sequence goes on along the minus strand of JASHOW010000026.1, from coordinate 2,411 downwards.
TTGTCAAGTATGCCTATTGCTTCTCCCCAAAATCCAGTCATGTAAAATAGATTCTCGGGCTCAAAGGCAACCAGTGCATCACATTCCATATTATTGCAAAATTTTAAGAGGTTTTTTCTTCGGTTGTGCATCCATTCAGATTTTGGTACATTGCCATTTATGTTTGCTGGAACTTCCCAGTATCACATCTTGGAAGGTTTAGATAATGGAAATCAAGTTTTGATATCGTGACAGAAGAAAAGAAAAAAGTTGTGGCATTGTTATCAGGGGGACTTGACAGTAGACTGGCAGTAAAGATGATGCAGAACCAAGGATTTGACGTGACTGCTGTTGCAATCAAGACTCCATTTTGCGATTTTGATTGTGGAAGGGGTTGCGGTTTTGAGATTCGTGAGACGGCAGATATGCTCAATGTGGATCTCAAGACTGTTTATCTTGGAGACGACTATATCGAGATGCTAAAAAATCCAAAGTATGGGTTTGGCTCTGGGATGAACCCATGCATAGATTGTCGTGCAATGATGTTCAAGGCAGGAAAAAAAGTCATGGAGGATATAGGTGCAGAGTTTATCATATCAGGCGAGGTCTTGGGACAGAGACCAATGTCACAGCATGGACCTGCATTAAGAACAATTGAGAAAGAGTCTGGGCTGGAAGGAAAGATTGTAAGACCGCTCTCTGGCGCACTTTTGCCAAAGACAAAGCCTGAGGAAGACGGCATCATCAGAAGAGAAGATCTCGGGATGATTCGTGGACGCTCAAGAAAGGAGCAGCTAAAGATGGCAGAACAATTTGGTTTTGTAGATCCACCAAATGCCGGTGGCGGCTGCCTGCTTACTGACCCAAGATTTGCAATCAGAGCAAAAGATCTTTTCAAGCATACCCAAACCCCGACAACAAATGACATTGATCTTCTAAAGATTGGAAGGCATTTCAGGTTTGACATAAAGACAAAATTAATTGTTGGAAGAAACAAAGATGAGAACGAGATGCTAAAGGCCCTTGCCCTTCCTAATGATACATTGTTTGAGACAAAAGATCACGTTGGACCCATATCGCTTTTGCGCGGAGACGGTTCTGAGAACAATCTAAAGTTAGCTTCTGATATAACATTTCGATATTCTGATGCGCCAAAAGATTTTCCTGGCATCATGCTGATACAAAAAAATGATCTCAAAGCTGAGATTGCAGCCAGTGTCATAGGTGAGTCAGAATACCTAAAATACAGAATTTAGGCAAGCAAGCTAGTCTGTGAATTGCAATTGACTGCAAAGGCTTTTTGAGGGAGGTTATTGCATACCAAGATATGCAGACACAAAAGGCCCCCACCTACCTCAAAGCGATTACGCTTCGAGACCATAGTGATATCCATGCTGTAAAGGAGGATATCAAAAAGGGCATGATTCTGGTTCTGCGGGTTACTCCTCTTGCACAAAAAAATGTAGACGAGCTAAGAAAAGTTGTGGAGGAGATCTATAGTATAGCAAAGGTAAATGATGCCGACATTGCAAGACTTGGAGAAGAAAGAATCATTGTGACTCCGTCCGGTGTTAAGATCTGGAGAGCAGAGTACGACCTGAAATAATTAGAGCAGCCTTATTCCTTCTTGCACTTGGGGACAGGTTGTTGCAATTCTAAACATTCTGTGAATTGAGCTTGCAAGATTTTCGCATTTTCTTCTCTCGCCATGGTTTACAATGACTCGTCTAAGTTTTGGCCTAAGCTTGTGCACATATGACATCAGTTGGTTATAGTCACTGTGTCCGCTAAACCCGTCAAGTTTTTCAGTTGAACAGTTTATGTTGATTACCTCAATCTTTCCATCTTTTCCAACAACTGATACCTGCCTTGAGCCGTCAAGCACTCTTCTTCCCAGCGTTCCATTTACTTGGTATGATACAAACAGAATCTTGTTATTCTGCACTGGAGCTATATTTTTGAAATATTCAAGCACTGGCCCACCCTCTAACATACCAGAAGTTGCCATTATAATACAGGGTCCTTCGCGAAGAGGTTCTTCTCTTGCGTCTGAATGTTCGATGTTTGTAAAATATTCTGAATCAAATGGATTTTCTTCTGTACTTAGGATCTTTTCTCTCAGATCTCGTGCTAGATATTCAGGATAGCTCTCATGTATTGCAGTTGCCTCTGCAATCATTCCTTCTGTAAACACAGGTGCTTCCATAAGCTGTCCCATCTTCATGTATTGATCAATTACCATCATCAACTCCTGTGCACGACCAACTGCAGGAATTGGAATGAGGACCTTTCCTCCATTTCGAAGTGTTTCGTTTACTGACTTGATAAATGCACTTTCTACCTCTTCTCTTGTTGCTTGTATGTCTTCTTTTGCGCCATATGTACTCTCGATCAAAAGTGTCTCTACTCTTGGAAAGTTCCATGACGCACTT
>JASHOW010000025.1 GCA_030038445.1 Nitrosopumilaceae archaeon | reverse complement strand
TCCGGCAGGGTCAGCCAAGATTGTCATGCACTGCACCAATCCTGCAGGACAGATAACCACTGAGAGTCTCTATACAATAAAAAAGGCATTTGAAGAGAAAAAAGAGGTCTCTGTGAGAATACTGGTAGACGGAGAAGAAGACCTTCTGGTACTGCCTGTCGTCTTGCACGCTCCAGAAAACTCTGTCGTCATGTATGGACAACCAAATGAGGGCTTGGTCATAGTAACAGTAAATGACAAGGCACGACAAAGTGTAAAAAAAATAATGGACATGATGATATGATTAAAATTTTTCAAAGATGAATTATCATCACTGGGTGGTGCCGGCTTTTTTCTTTTGCATGAGCACTACTGCTACTCCCCCACCAACTGCGGCTATTCCCACTCCGATATAGATGATGGTATTGGAGTCACTTGGAAAAACGCTTGGGGCAGGTACGATGACCTTGAACTCTCCTATTGCAATTGGACTTCCAGGTCCATATGCTGACGTTGGATAATCTGCACGGAAAAATATAGGAAAGAGTCCATCGTTTGGAAATGCGTAACTTACGGTAAAGTTTCCATTTGGCACAGTTATCTTGCTAAAGTTATAGTAGCCACTTCCGCCGGTAAACCCAACAACATTGCCTATTGTAACTGAGCCTACGTAGTTCTGAACTGGCTTGCCTGTTGTCATGTTTATCACGTTAAAGGACAGGCGTGTATAGTTGTTGATTATGGGACTGGAAGGCGAATAGTCAAACTGCATCATCACGCCATTTTGTGTCATGTTCTGAGCCGTGCTGTTTTGAATCTGTGCATGCACAAAAGATATTGGCGTCAGCGTAGTCAATGAGATGATTATCAATATGGATGCCACAAGATACAACACAAAAGACTTCAACAACTATGCTCTAATGGGCTTGCATCTAAACTTTAATGTTATCTATGGATCTGCATCTATTGCAATTTCTTGCAATATGTTCGATCTGCCAACATGCACACATGCTGATAAAGGCATTGTCATGGGGTGTCAATATTTGCAGATCTCGTTGTGGGGTACACAGAGATTGTTTTTATGGCGTAAAAAAGTTGTATTATCTTAGGGTATGATGATACGGTGGCTGTATGATCTGTGATGAAGCTACATAATTTCTGACCCTGTATAACTACTTTTTTGGTAATGCTGTAAAAATCCACAAACCTTGGCACGATATTTGACAATTCCAATTAAACCGAGTTGATAATATCTCTAAAATGATGAGGGTAGATTCGGATCTGAGGCTTGGGATACTGGAAAAAGTTGGGATCTATTCTTGCCGGTTTGGGATACAAGAGCCAAAGGTGCTGTTGACTACAAAGGAGGTTCTTGAGATGCCAAAGGCGATAACACAAGGAAGAAGGACATCGGCCTACAAGTATCTGGGCGTATCATACATGCAGCACAATTTGGTATTTATCAACATCAGAAAGATACCTGATGACAAGACTTTGGAAAATACTATAGTGCATGAACTGGTACACATGAGATTTCCGTACCTGAGCCATGGGAAGCGCTTTAACAGGCTTGTACGGCAGGGACTGGCAGGAAAAAATTTCAAACCATACAGGAAAAGGGCAAAAAATTTAACCTAAACCTGTTTTAGATAGTACATTATAACATTATATAAAAAAAACAGGATAAATTTACATAAATACCTCATCTAAACTCTAACTTTTGGATGACGTTAAAAGAGGTTGCCGTACCTATTGGCGCCTCTGTTATCTCCTTTGTAGTTGCTGCGGTGCTTGCAAGCTGGGTCTCAAAACAAAAACCTGGAACCCAGCAGATGCTTGAGATCTCAGATGCCGTCAAGGAGGGTGCAATGGCATTTCTCAAGCGTGAATTTAAGATAGTTGTTCCAATTGCCATAGGGATTGCAGTAATAATTGGCGTGGCAATTGGAGCCTCAAACGGCATTGCCTTTGCAGTCGGAGCAAGCCTCTCTGCAGTAGCTGGTATCATAGCGCTCAAGATTACAGTCAAGGCAGCAGTCAGGGCAGCAAACTCGTCAGGACAAGGACTTGGGCACACCTTTGCGCTTGCATTTCGCGGCGGTGCCACAGTAGGTTTGGTGGTTCCAGCAATGGCTCTGCTTGCAATTACTTTGTTGTATTTTTTCTTTCGAAGCCCAATAACTATAGCCGGTGTGGGAATTGGTGCAAGCCTGATTGCACTTTTCATCAGGGTAGGGGGAGGAATATTCACAAAGGCAGCTGATATGGGCGCAGATCTTGTAGGAAAGGTTGAGGCAAACATACCAGAGGATGACCCGAGAAATCCGGCCACAATTGCAGACAATGTTGGTGACAATGTAGGAGATGCGGCCGGTATGGGTTCTGATATCTATGAATCATACATTGTTACAATGCTTGCCTCTCTGTTGCTTGCCGCACTAATTGGAAGCGGGCAAAACCTCTTGTATCCAATGTTTATCGGTGCGTCAGGGCTGATTGCATCAATTATAGGAATTGCCACGATAGGCCCAAGAAAAATAGACGATGTCAACAAGCCATTGGCACGGGCATTTTATGTCTCTGCAGCAATTGCCATTATACTTAATTTTGTCTTTACGTATGTATTTCTTGATCATTCCGCATTATCGTACGCAATGTTTGGCAGTACGGTTGTCGGAGTTATTCTGGTACCTGTGATACAGAGGATAACTGACTACTTTACAAGCTACCGGTTCAAACCTGTGCAAGAAATAGAGGGCTCTGCCAAGTGGGGATATGCGTCACTTACACTGATGGGAATAATACAAGGTATGCGCTCCACTGGGCCTTTCATGATTGCAATCGTAGTCTCACTTGCCATCTCATATGTGATTGTATCATCTGCGGCACAAGGAATGCAGGCTGACCAGTCGCAGATAGTCTTGTACGGCGTCTTTGGTACATCGCTTACTGCGATGGCAATGCTTAGCTTGGCTGGCATTGTATTGAGTATAGACGCGTTTGGTCCAATTAGTGACAACGCGGGAGGAATTGTGGAGATGACAGGAATGGGAGAGGAGAACCGCAAGGTTACTGATGAGATTGATGCAGTAGGAAACACCACAAAAGCTGTTACCAAGGGGTTTGCAATTGCCAGTGCAGGACTTGCGGCATTAGCAATGATCCAAGCGTTCCAGTATGAAGCAGGAAAGATATTTGATTTTGTTGGCAATAAAATAATAAGACATGACCCAACAAGCACGGTTCATTATGCGCTAAACTACAGCCTATCAAATCCAGCGGTGGTGATAGGACTATTGGTTGGCGGACTGTTGCCATTTTTCATTACAAATCAACTGATAGCCGCAGTAGCAAGGGCAGCATCAAAGATGGTCGAGGAGATAAGAAGGCAGTTCAAGGAATCGCCAGATATTTTGACCTACAAGACCAAGCCAGACTATGCCAAATGTGTCGATGTTGCAACTGTGGCATCGTTGCGGGAACTGTGGAAGTCTGCTGCCATTACTATTGCAGCTCCTATTGTTCTGGGCGTGATAATTGGGCCTCCAGCCGTAGTAGGACTACTAATGGGTGCAGTCATCACCGGAATTTTCCTTGCCTTCCACCTTGCAAATACTGGAGGTGCATGGGATAATGCAAAAAAGTACATGGAGATAAAGGGAAAGAAGGGCACAGAAGAACACAAGATTGCCATTGTAGGAGACGTGATAGGGGACCCATACAAAGACACTGCAGGTCCTGCCCTCAATACAGTCATAAAGTTGCTAAATACTGTAGCCATAGTATTTGTGTCAGCATTTGTTGCAATACTGATACTCTAGCTGTGGCCCTTGTCGTCTACCACTATGGTCATGTCAAGCTCATCTATCTGAGCTTCTATGGTTCGCTTCATGGCATCACTGTGCTCTGAGCAAAACTTGAAGAAACCGTCTACTGTCTCAAAACAGCCGCATATCCATTTGGTCTGGATCTCGCCTTCCACTGTTAATTTGTTATATTTGCTGTTGGTTACCACAAACCAAGATAACATAAGACAAGATAAAGAGTTTTCAAAAATAGTAGAGGTTAAAAAATTGAAAAGATAGCGCTACGGACAGCCTTCCATCTTCTGGATAAAGTATCCCTTTTTTTGGATCTCGTTGGCAATTGGCGGCGGAGCACCCTGTGAGTGACAGAATTGGCACTCTTCTGTTGTTACCTTTGATTCTCCTTCGCCAATGGTCTTTAACCATTCTTTTGCATACTGGATTGCTTTTTGGTGATCCTTTACACTTGTAATGACATCAAAATGCATTGTATGTCCGTCCTTTGCCTCCACGTATGTATCATATACATGAATTTCCATATTTCTGATGGGCAGAAAAGGGCTATTTATTCTAAATCATACTGCTTTTTATTGTGATACACAAAGTCGTAGTCGATCTTCCAGAGATCAAGAACATTGTCCTAGAATTAGATGATGAAATTGCTCCAAAGACAGTCAAGTCGTTTCTAAATTGCCTCCCAATTGATATTGGAATAAATGTTTGGGGCGAGGAACTGTACACAGACAAGATTCCAATAGATGCAAGTGAAGAAAACTCCAAACCTTTGGTGGATCTAATGGATGTAGCTTACTGGCTTCCTGGAAATGCAATATGTCTATTTTTTGGCCCTACTCCAATAGGGAAAAAAGGTGAGATAAGACCATACTCGCCTGTAAATGTGATAGGAAAGATAACGTATACAGGCAACAAGTCTATCAAAAATATACGCGCTGGAACAAGGGCCACCTTCAGACTCAAATGATCTCTTTACTAATGTATTAAACGGTCAATGCCATACACAGAATCCTTTTACGTAACTTGTTGTATTACCTCTCTGTTGTGGGGCCAAAAAGCCGAATTCAAGTGTAAGGATTGCAGCGCAACCTTTGTAGACAAGGAACATTTTGAGCGCCATAAAAAGAACATACACAAACAATAGGCGCTTAAATGATTGTCACATCAAGCGGTATTATCGTTGATTCTAAAATATAGGCCATCAATTCATTGCTTGCATTTGAGTAGATAACCCACGGCACAGGGTTTATCTGCATGTATTGAAGGTCGGTAGAAGACGGATATGCCACCGAGTCAGGGTGCGAATGAAAGATTGCTATTACTTCCAAGCCTCTCTTCTCTGCCTCTTGATATGCCTGTATGAGTTCTTCGTTTGATATGGCGAAATTGACTGGAGACGGTTTGGAGTTTTTCGTCAAAAAAATATCTTTTATCAAAAATTGTCTGTCGTCATTGTTTCCAAACAATATGGCACAAGACTCGTTTGGTTTGTTTTGTATCGCGTGCTTTTTTAGTGTCGCTACGTGATTTTTGGAAAAGACTATCTTTTTTTGTAATGTCATCCTACTATTACTTTTCCAGTCATCCATGGATGAACTGAGCAGAAGTATGATACTGTGCCTGCATCTGAAAACGTATACTTGAATGTGTTGCCAGGTTTTATCAATCCAGAGTCAAATGTTCCAGAGGGTCCAGCAGTGGGATCACCGCTTGTAACAGTGTGTGCTGCAGCATCCTGATTTGTCCATATGACAGTTGTTCCAACTTTTACGGGTAGGCTTGCTGGGTCAAAGTATTTCTGTCCAGCACTCTGTGTAGATGCCCCCTTTGAGATTGTAACGTTTGAGATTACTGGTTGTGTTATCACTATCTTGCCTGTCATAAATGGATGCACTGTACACATGTAGTCGTATTCTGTGGCATTTAGTTTTGATGTATCAAGTGAAAATGTCTTGCCTGCTGCAATCAGACTTGAATCAAATACAGAGCCATCAGGAGCACTGGTGACAGTGTGTGGTACTGTGTCATTATTTGTCCACTCTATGATATCACCTTTTGGAACGGTGACAGTGTTTGGCGTAAAGTTTGGATTTCCTTTGATTGATGCATTTACTGGAATCTCTACTGGTATCACAGGAGCTGTTGGCAAAGTCTGGTTGGAAGCACTAGTAGAGTTTGTCCCGTTCTGTTGTGCATTCAAAAAGAACTGCGCACCAGGTCCCATAAACCCAAACGCAGTGTAAGACCCTATGCCCACCGCCATTGCTGCTACGAATATTACTGCTATTGGCTTGAAGTATTTCGGCATCCTCATGGAAGCAAATGCTATAACAATGGTTGGTATGATTATGATGATTAAAAGTCCGATAAATCTTGGCAACGATGTTATGACTGTATTTAGGCTAAGTGCATATCCTGCCACCGAGCCTGCAATGCCAAAGATGACAAGAGTTGTTGCCTTGGCTCTTCCACTAGTTGAAACTCCGCCGTTTAAGATTCCAGCAGCAAGAAACACTAGGCCCATGACCATGGTCAAGCCTGAAAGAGCTTGCATCCCGGTAAGGAAGGTATTGGCAATTCCAAGGTAAGATAAAATGACTCCTCCAAGACCAATAGAGGTCAGTCCCATGCCAGGCATCATGAGATCCCAGTCACTCATCGTCATAGTTCGATTAAGTGAGGTACTTAATTCTTTTGAACTATGAATGGCAAACTTCGAAGAAATTAAATTCCCAAAAGTCCCTCTATGGTTAGTGGGATTAAAAGAAATACTAGAGATATCCAAACCACGTATCGTAGTTTTACTTGTGATTACTGCAGTAACATCGATGTACGCCGCAAGTAAGCTAATAGGCCCACAACTTAACTATGTAAGTCTTTTACACATCATTATAGCTGGATCGCTCTCTTCTGCAGGATCCAGCGCTCTTAACCACTATTATGACAGAGATATTGATCCGTTGATGAAGCGAACTAGTAAACGGCCAATCCCATCTGGAAGAATGTCTGCAAGAAATGTGTTGATATATGGTCTAGTTGTAAGTGCGATCTCTGTAATTTACGCTTGGTTTACCCTAAACCCGCTTTCAACATTTTTCATTGCTCTTGGAGTCTTCTTTTATGTGATAGTGTATACTGCATGGCTCAAGCGAACAAACTCTTCAAACATTGTGATTGGCGGATTTGCTGGTAGCTGTGCATCTATGGCTGGATGGTCTGCAGCAACAGGCTCTATGGATATGTTGGGAGCACTTGTCGGAATTCTAGTCTTTGTATGGACACCTTCTCATTTTTGGTGCCTTGCAATGAAGATCCGCGACGATTATGCAGAAGCACATGTTCCAATGTTGCCGGTATTAATTGGAATGCAAAAGACATCCAAGTACATACTTGTCAACACGGCAATACTACTTCCATATTCATTGGCACTTGTGGCATTTGGGCTAGGCTATGTTTATCTCGTAGTTGCGGCAGTCTCAGGGGGCCTTATGTTGTTGTACCATTACAAACTGACAAAGACTCCAACTTCAGACTTTGCATGGAAAGCTTACAAGGTTACTGCGCCGTACCTTACAATAATATTTGTCGGAATTGCACTTGATGCGGCTTTTCACATTCCGGTGTTAAGATAATCTATTCCTCTTCTTCCTGTATATCCTGTACGACACCTGGAAACCCGGCCTCATATTCTTTTTCTAGGTTTTCCCTGTTCTGTTTTTCTATCTCGTCTTCATCTTCTTCTTTCTCGGCAATCTCGATTCGCCTCTCATCTTTTGTTAACCATGTGACCTTGACAAGCCCATAAATTTCAAGATTCAAAAGTGTCTTGTTAAACTCGTCTTCTGGAATGGATATTCCTGCTTTTATCAACGCCTTTGAGAGCTCCGAGTCTGTCATGGAACCAGAGTTTCTTACTATCTCATATACTGAGTTTCTAAGTGGCATAGTTGTCATATCTTAACCATAAAACGCCTTGTCTATTGGCTTTGGCAAGGCGTATGATATATTGTCTTTGATTGATGAGTACCAGTCTTCTACGCCTTTGGTGATGGACGGTTTGATAACTTTTAGTGAGGCAGAAAAATCAGCGGCATCTATCTTCGGAGTGCTGTTTCGCATTGCCTGCACAGCAGCCTCCCTACATACGGCAACTAGGTCAGCTCCAGTATATCCCTTTGTTGCAAGTGCAATCTCTTTCAAGTCTACATCTCCAGCCAGAGGCATCTGTCGCGTAAGTGCCTTGATTATCTCAAATCTTCCCTTTTCTTCTGGCGGTGGGATGAAGAGTATCAAATCTAAGCGTCCTGGCCTGAGCAATGATGGGTCTATCAAGTCTGGCCTGTTAGAAATTCCAACAACTATAACTCTTGAAGCTCCACCATCTTCCATTTCTGTAAGCAACTGGCTGAGCAATCTCTCTCCCACCCCGCCTTCATCAAGTGATTTTGATCTTGCCAAAGAATCCAGTTCATCAAATATTATGATACATGGTGAAGATGCCTTTGCCTTCCTGAATATCTCCCTTATCGCTTTTTCAGATTCTCCTACCCACTTTGAGAGTATCTCTGCGCCTCTTACAAGTATCATATTGCCTCCACTTTCTGTTGCTAATGCTCTTGCAAGCAATGTTTTTCCACAGCCTGGTGGTCCATAGAGTAGTGCTCCCTTGGGGGGCTTGATTCCCATCTTCTGAAACTTTGCTGGCTCCTTTATTGCCATTATCAAGTTATCATTTAATGTCCTTTTTGCATCATCCAGTCCACCAACATCCTTCCACCATATTTTTGGGCTTTCCACGTAAAACTCTCTCATTGCTGTGGGAACAATCTCATGCATTGCATCGTAAAAGTCATGCAGGTGTATTGCTATCTTTTGCAAAATCTCAGAAGATATCTTTTCAGTTTCCATGTCAAGCTCAGGCAAAAAGACTCTGAGTGCCTGCATGGCAGCTTCTCTGCAGAGTGATTTGATGTCTGCACCTGTGTAGCCATGAAGTTCTGCTGCCAATGTCTTCAGATCAATGTCTTCTGCAAGCGGCATTCCCCTTGTATGAATCTGAAGGATCTCTAGTCTACCGTCTGCATTTGGCACCGCAATCTCAATCTCTCTGTCAAACCTTCCTGGTCTTCGTAGAGCGGGGTCTACACTCTCTGGCCTGTTTGTTGCCCCTAATACTATGACATTGCCTCTGTCTGTAAGACCGTCCATCAATGCCAATAGCTGTGCTACGACTCTTTTCTCAACGTCACCGTAAGCTTCTTCTCTTTTTGGAGCAATTGCATCAATCTCATCAATAAATATTACACTTGGAGCATTGTCCTTTGCTTCCTTGAATATGTCCCTAAGCCTTGCCTCTGTCTCGCCGTAGTACTTGTTCATTATCTCAGGACCATTTATAGAATAAAAGTTGGCTTCTGATTCACTTGCAAGCACCTTGGCAATCAATGTCTTTCCGCATCCCGGAGGGCCATACAAAAGAATTCCACTGTGTGGCTCTATGTTTAGTCTGCTAAAGACTTCAGGATGCTTTAAGGGAAGTTCCACAATCTCGCGCATCCTGTTTATCTGCGCTCTAAGACCGCCTATCTCCTCGTATGTGACTCTGACTTTTTTGTCGACTGATGTCTCAGTTAAGATGGTAAGAGATGTGTTTCGTTCTATTTTTACAACACTCTTTGGTGCAATCTTGTGTATCTTAAAGTCCATGGAATTTCCAAGGATCATCACCGATATCTCGTCACCTTCTGACAACGGTAAGCCCTTTAGTCTATTTTTAACAAAATCAGTAAATTCCTTGTCTACGGTAACGTTTCCATTGACTGGCATGAGAACAACAGTCTTTGCTGGTTTGGCAACCACCTTTCTAACATTAACCAAGTCATTTATTCCGACGCCAATGTTCTTTCTTGTCTGACCATCTACTCTTACCATGTCTGGTGCTTTGTTGTCATCGTCAGCAGGCCAAACTATTGCACAACTGGATTTTTTCCCTATTATTTCTATCATGTCGCCAGGTGCAACTTTTAAAAATTCCATGGCTTCTGGTTCTATCCTTGCGCGCCTTTTGCCTACATCTCTCTGTTTGGCTTCTCCGACGCGCATTTGTAGTAGCTCGTCTTTTCTCATTGGGTTGCACCTACTTTGCGTCTACAGAAGCTCGGCTTATTCCTAGTACTTCGAACTCTCCTACGCCTTCAATAGAGCGGACGCTATTTTCAAGCGAATCCATCTGTCCTTCCTTGTCATCTAGGGAGAATTCTGCATTGATAAAGTAAAGACCAAAAGCAAGTGGTTCTTTTGTATATTTTGCAAGTGTTATTCCATCCTTTAAGGACGAGCCTATCTTCTTGGCTACGTTATCAAGATCGACCTCAGTTCCTGTTGGTAAAATCTTTGCACGTAATGCTAATCGTGGCATTTCCTTTATGGTCCTTCAAAATTACATGACTTGCACGTATATGTTCTTGCAGCATCTCTACAGCTCTCGCATCTCCAAAGCAAAACGGAACCACAGCTTGGGCAGTTGAATTTTACGCATTTATCATTAGGCATTATTGGCCTATGGCAAGAACTGCACACTGGCAAAGCAATAGATGATGACATGTATAAAACTGACTTTACACCGAATTTATATCTTGTCAATTAATGTATGTTTAGCTTAGTAATCTTCTTAACTCATTTCCCAAAATAGTCTGAACAGCTTTTGCAGATCCCTTTACTCCCAAAAGTTTTGCAACTGATATTGTATGAAAATCAAAACTTCCCTCTTTTGAAATCTCATTTAACACTTCGGGAGTTATTGATCCAAAAAGGCTATTGATCGACTTGTTATCAAGCCTCTCAAGAATGGATCTAGCAAGGAGCATTTGGTCAAACTCTTTTCCAAATTTATCTGACCATTCTTTTTGGTATCTTTGCAATTTTTCCTCTTTTCCAGATTTTAAAAATTGTGATATGGCATTTCCTGCTAATATGCCTCCAAACCCTGAGGAGTAGATTCCTCCTGCAGTGGTGGGCTTTGCCTGCCCTGCGGCATCTCCCACTATCACCACGTTTCTTGTAACAAACTCCTTGATTGGCCCCTTTACCCATATTGGCGCAAATATCTTCCTTATGCTAGAGTATCTCCCCTTTTGTCTTAAAAATTCCTCCAGTGCTGTAGCTGCATTGATTCCTTTTCCAGCAACGCCCACCTTTGCTTCATCATGTCTTGTTGGTATTACCCATGCAAAAAACCCTGGATATTTTTCTTGATCAAGATACACCTCTACTCGCTCTTTGTCAATCCAATCTGCATATACCTCATATTGTGCTGATTGCAATGTACCTGTGCGATCCTTGTGAATTAAAGATGAGACTCCTCTTGCATCAACAATTGTTTTACATTTGATCTCGCCATCGCTGGTCCTGACACCTTCTTTTGTTATCTCTCTGAGCGATGTTCTAACCCGTATCTCAGCTCCATTGATCTTGGCTTGGTGTGCAATTTGTTTATCGAATTCTCTTCTGTCAAGCACTATGACCTGTTGCGGTCTTGCATCAAGCGTAAAGTCTTTTCCGGACGGAGATATTATGCGTGCTGACCTTATCTTGTTGTCAAGCGTAGCCCTCATCGGGATTACTCCAAGCTCATCCATTGCTGGTATGCTTACAAGGCCACCACAGTGTTCGGGTGTTCCTATCTCATAATCCTCCTCTATTACCATAACTTTGTGACCTTGCGAAGCGATCTCTCTTGCGCACAAGAGACCTGCCACGCTACCACCAGCAACAACTACGTCATAATCCATGGCTTGTTACTTTTTATCAATTATTTATATCAAACATCATGCAACAAAACCGTTCGTATCTTTCTACACTGTAGAATTGCGCTTGAATCTATATTGTAACGCACAATCTCTGTGGAACCACTTGTCACCAAATATGACATCGCCTTCAACAAATCTCATCTCTGCGTTGCAGTAAGAACACAACGGCCTGATTATTCTTTGTATGGTTTCCATTTTTGATCATTTCATCTGACCTTTAGAATATAATCTCATGTATGTAACAATAAAACAAACTCCCCTATACTAACAGAATGTTAGTATAGGTTTCTACTTGATATGGAATAATTCAAAAGTTTAACATGTGCTATAATTATTCAGAATTGATATGGGTATCATAAAACAGGTAATAGTCGTGAGAAGAGACCTTGGCATGGGAACTGGAAAGATTGCGGCTCAGGTGGGTCACGCATGTGTACTTGGCGCAGAGCATGTAAGGAAATTAAACAGAGGATGGTATGATGCATGGCAGGAATCTGGCCAAGAAAAGGTAGTACTCAAGGTGTCAAGTCTTTCAGAATTGGAGGATGTGAAAAGACATGCTATCTCTCTTAGCTTGCCATGGTCTGAGGTTACAGATGCTGGTCATACACAAATCGCGCCCGGTACAATAACTTGCATCTCTATAGGCCCTGCCCCAGAGGATATGATTGATAAAGTTACTCAAAGCCTAAAATTGCTTTAATTTTTACTAGATCTGTTTTTCTCGGTCTCTTACCTTGCCGTCAAACGTTGCCGTGATGTTCTGTCCAGGCTGTGCATTGCATGGAGGTATCTTTATGACAAAACCATCATGAGTCTGAACATAACAACCGCCTTGGTCCACGGCCTTTACCGTGACAGTTTCAGTTACCATGTTTGGAATAAGATTCCAAAACGGGAATACGATCGTGGTCATAACTGCTATTGCGGCCGCAATCCCTCCAAATATTAAAAGCCGCTCATTCATGTATCTGATCGAACGTAATCCTGTATTTAGCATTATTGAGTGTGTCTTACTGGCAAGATATGGGAATATTAGAAATCCTCTTAAATCCTTTAGTCATCGAAGAATCCTGTGTTCGTAGTAGTAGTTGAGGTTCAACTAAAAAAGGGAATGGAAGACGAGTTCAAGAAATGGGTCAATGAATCCAATAAGGATCTTGCAAAGTTTGACGGGTTCATTAATAGAAGACTATTGGTTACCCGCACTGGCAAGCACGTCATGCTGGTGGAGTTTGAAAATCAAGAAAAGTTTGAGAAGATGCATCAAACACAAGAGCATTTTAGGATCCAGTCAAAGGGTCATTCGTATATGGAGTCACCACCAAAACCCATGTTTTACGACGTAATTGTCAACTAATCAAAGCAAATCTCAGGCACCATAAAATTGATTTTTCATCTAATCTTGTGTCTCAGAGAATCTCATAGGTAATGGATCTTCATATGGTTATTGTGAACTGTCTCAAACTGGGTAACATGACCACAGTGAATGCATGAGAAAAACTGATCAGATCTTCCCTGTGGGACAGATTCCAGCTTGTATCCATCCAATGACACCACTGTAATAATATCATTTTTTTGTATTACCGCAAAGTGCCTTTCGCATCCAATGGATGCAAGAAACATCTTGATTGCCGTGATCACATCTGAGGGGTTTATCTTCTCGTCTTCTATGGGCGCAAGAACAAACTCGTGCAACTTTAAGGCTGGAACTGCCCCTACCTTATCGGAGGCGTATACTGCCAATGAAGATTTTATTGAAGGGATATCTCGGCAGTTAACCGTGATCACGATCTGTCAAAAAACAGTACTGTATTTTAATTTAACAAGGTCACCAGTTTAAGATGTTTTTCAGCACAAAAAAATTACTCTTGTAAAGTACCTCTCTCTTACCAAACTCATTTATTGTCCCCATTCTGCGTATTGTTTTGAAATCTAATAATTTCTGCATCTTTCTGTATGCCGTACTCGTAGGTATGTTGCATTCTACGCAGATCTGGCTTGTAGATTTTGGGACTGTCTTGATTGATTCAAGGATCATTCTGTTGCATTTGTCTGACAAGAGTTCCTGTATCTCTCTGTCATTGCTGCTTTGAACTTCTAACATCGCTACTAGTTTCACTTCTGCAATTTAATGGATTACGTAACTAAGTTAACTTAGTTTTTTATATATCAAGCTGATTCTTGCATAAAAATTCACTAAAGATCTTTTCTGTCATGATCTGAAAAGAAACCATTATTGCATAAGAGCAAAGATTTAGATAAATAACTTTGTGCATTTTTGGCGTGACTGATATATATGAAAATGCCGCAAATGACTTTCTTGAACTTGCAAGCAAACAGCGCCTAAATATACTGTTCAAACTTTTGGAAAAAAAATCAAAGATCTCAAGTATGGCAAAGGAACTGCATGTAACAGTACAAGAAGTTCATAGGAATTTTGAACGACTTGTAAATGCGGGACTTATCGCAAAAGATAGGGATGGCATGTATGACCTTACAACATATGGCAAAACCATATGCACGCAGGTTCCTGCCTTGCTTTTTCTATCTAAGAACAGAAAACACTTTGAGAATCATAACTTTGGAGATATACCAATGAAGTTTATACAGAGAATAGGGGCTCTTGCAGGTGGGCAACCAATTAAAGGATTTGTTAAGGTTCTTGAACAGTGGAAAGCAATTTACAAAAATGCAGACGAGTTTGTATATGAGATTTTCACCGAAGTACCACTTGATCTGGTAGAGCCCCTTTTGACCAAAGTAAGAAAAGGAATCCAATTGCATTACATCTTTTCTGAATCTGTCATTGTTCCAAAGGGCAGAAGGGAATTGCTTGATAAACTAGGTCTAAAGGATTTGATAAACAAGGGCTTGGTAGAGCGGAGGATGAGAGCTGAAACTAATGTGGTGGTGGTATTAAACGAGAAGGAGGCATGTGTTGGCTTTCCAACACTAGATGGTATTGCAGACATGAGGGAGATGTTCTATAGCAAAGACTCTCTATTTCACGAGTGGTGCCTTGATTATTTCAGGTATTGCTGGTACAACTCTGGTTCGTTTCAAGAAAATAAGATCCATGAGTAAATATCGGTATGAATTTAATCCGTGACATGTTTACAGAATTTTATTGTTTGACTTTACAACAAAATATCTCAAATGTGTAAACTGTAATTCCGGCCTGTCAGTTGTATCATTGGTCTCCGGTGATGAACTCCTAGAGGGATTTCTTAATTGTACCAACTGTATGGCAGTATATCCTGTAATATCTTCTGTGCCTTTTGTATTGAAAGATTTTGCATCGTATCTATCAGTTAGAATGACACTGGGGGGACAACTGATGTTGATGGCAAAGTCTGACAAGATGAAATTCTTTGTCAAAAATACATTAAAAAAAATAAAACATGCACCTAAAGATACATCTGAGCTGGAGAGAAGATGGGTTGGAATCTACAAACAAAGCATAAGATCAAAGTTCTATACCAGTGTGAAAAATTCTATGAAAAAGATGCCTGCATGTAGCATGGTGCTAGAACATGGCTGCTCCATTGGGCGCATAGCGTCAGAGTCTGCAAAAAGAAACCGGTATGTGTTTGGAATTGATAAATCATTTTATGGAATCTTGGAAGCAAAAAGACAACAAAGAAAAAACTCCGATTTTATTGTATCTGACTCACTAAATCCGCCGTTTGGTAGACAAAAATTTGATCTAGTAATTGCACTGAACTTGCTTGACATCGTCGAGCCCAGAGATCTCTTACAAACCATTTCGTATCAAGCAGAAAAATTTCTTATTCTCTCTGACCCATATGATTTTGAGCGTGGGGAAAACTCAGTAAAACTCAGAACAAGCCCAGAAGAGCTAAGATCGCATGTACGTGATATTGGCTTTAAATTAATACAAGGCACAAGTCGCCCAAACTACATTCCCTGGAGATTAAACGTAAATTCAAGGCTGAGTCTAAATTACAAAGTAGACTTGATTGTGGCGCAAAAGGGTAGCATCTAGATCTGTGATGACATCTCAGGAGCGCGCTGGCTTATCATCTTGGATAATCCACGCATATAGTTTTGGGCAAATGTGGTCACAGGCTGAGAGGAATACCATATGCATCCCAATACCTCGCAATCATGACATGTTTTTGCAATCTCCCACTGTGGCGCACTCCAAATCTCATCTACACTCTTTTCAAGAAGGCTGTATGTGTTTTCCGGCTTGCTATATTTCCAGCACGGCACCATGACAGTGCCGTTGCCATTTACAAAGATGCTCTTCCACACACCACACTCGTCATACATTCCTCTTCCATGCTCTATTATCTGTTCGAAATACTGAGGAGGGATCATCACCTGTGGATCTTCCTTGCTCTGTATGTGTTCTAACACGCTCTTGCAAACCTTCACAATGGTATCTCTGTCTGGCAGCAAAGAGTAATCAACATCTGATCTGTCTTCTACAAAAGTCAAGGAGACAGCATTTACACCAAGTTCCTTTGCTCTTCTAAAATACGACTTGTCAATGAATTCTTTTGTATTAAACTTGGTTATGACGGAATTGAAATAATGCGGCACCTTGAGTTCTGTCAATAGTCGCAGATTTTGCATGACACGTTGATACGTCTGTGGGATAACCCCTCTAACCTTACAGTAGGATTCCTCAAAGACTGAATCTATACTACACGTGATGAACTGGATGTATTTTTTTAGCTCATCAAGGTCTATGGTGTGCAGCAGAGAACAGTTTGTAATCAGCGTAATTGGTAACTTGAGGCTGTAAAGGTGGCGAATAAGCTCCATAAAATCCGGCCTGCTTGTGGGTTCTCCGCCCTCTACTATAGACCAAATACAATATTGTGCAACCTTGTCAAATATCTTCTTCCACTGGTCGGTAGTAAGATCGTTCTTGCTTGCGAGTTTTAGCTGACCCTGCTTGTCTGAATCTCCAAATGGGCACATGGGACAGTAATAGTTGCAATAATGTGTGAGACTAAATACTGCAATGAGGGGCCGTCTTCTTCCAATTGCCCTGTTCAAAGACCACTTGCCTACCCTGTTGATTGTTCTGATTACGTCTACTGTCATAACTGTGGTTTATCTATAATTCTATTAAAATTTTGTAATCTGAGGTCTCCTTAATATAGTGTAATCCAGAATTAATTTATTTAAAAGTAGGTTCTATCTTTTCCGTGCAACTCTCTGTTTGTATGGCATTTTTTGTTATTGTATTTTTTACAATATCTCTTGTGAATTCTCACGCTGACGCAATCCAGATACCGCTATGGGTAAAAAACACTGCCAAATGGTGGTACCAAGGGCAAGTGGGTGATTCAGATTTTGTCAAGGGAATACAATACCTGATACAGCAAGGAATAATCCAGATACCTACACAAGCAAACTCTACTGCAACTCCTGGAGTGCAGCAGATTCCAACGTGGGTTAGAAACAATGCTGGCTGGTGGGCAAACGGAACTATGGGAATGATGATTTTGTAAAAGGACTCTCATACTTGGTGCAGAAAAATATTATTCAACTAAAACCTGTTCAAATTTTTGAACTATCTAGTCCTGCTTTTGAAAATAATGACACCATTCCATCACAATATACATGTGATGGAAATAGCACGTCCCCGCCTCTAACAATATCAGGGGTTCCGCAAACCGCGAAAAGTCTTGCGCTTACTGTAGTGGATGTTAATGCACCAAGAGGCCCATTTACGCATTGGGTTGTATGGAATATCCCAGTAAACAAGACGGTGTTTACTGGAGGAGAGAACATGTCATTTCCTCAGGGAATGACAAGTGCCGGAACGATCGGATACAAAGGGCCATGCCCGCCATCTGGCATTCATAGGTATTTCTTTACATTATATGCTTTAGATATCGTTCTTAATCTTGATCAAAATGCGACACGAAGTGATCTGGAACAAACCATGACAGGACATATTATCAATGAAACATTGTTAATAGGAACATATTCGAGGAGTTAATTTTAGTGATGATAACTTCACGTAATAATCTGAAATGTAACAATTATGATCATGATAGTAACTTGATAAAAAATACGTGTATTTCAAATTAAATCGAATCCAATTCAGTCTACAAAACTTTAAAAATATGAATGATGATATATTAGATTAGGCTAGGACATTAGCCATGGAGAATCCTAAACTGCTCTAGAAGAAGCTGATAATGTCTACCGAATGAAAAAATGGGTAGATAGCATGAAAGAACTAAATTCAAGCATAGTAGGAGGAACATGTAATCAAAATATTTTATCATTAAAAAGTTATGTCTTTTCACAAATCAAACTACATAGCAAACATCTCGAGTCTTATTTTTGTTGTACGTTCAAACAGCCTTCAAAGTCCATCTTGAGCACATTTCTAAGGGGAAAAACATGACAGTTGTGTACATCTTATTAACTAATAATCCGGGTTCGGAGGTTGAAATAATCAGAACAATCAAAGGAATCAACAGGAATGATCAATCTGTAAAATACGAAATACAAGGAGTAAACGGCGTATATGATATAGTCGTAAGAGCAGAATGCAATAGCATGAATGATATGAAAGACATTCTCAAAGAAATTAGAAAAATCGACAAGATAACCTCAACTACAACCATGTTGGTCAACGAAGAACAAGAAGGTAAGACGATGATATGAAAGACCTTGAAAAAGGAATAAGAAAACAATATGAATATTATCGTACAAAACATCCTAAATTGGGAAAAGAGGCTGCTTTGTGGGCAGCACAAAGCTGGGCAGAAAACTTTGTACTGAAAATGAATGGAAAGTTAACTCTCTCTTATGAAAAAGAGATCCACCAAATATTAGATGAGATTCAATGGGAAGATTCATAGCAGTTTTCTTAATCTGGATCTTTGGAAAGACATGGAATTAATACACACATAATCTGGACAAAAATTTACAAAAAAGAAAGATTAAAAGTAATGCTAAAAGCTACTTAAGTAGGCTATGGCATTAGCCATGGAATAAGCTCCTAAACTGCTCGCAAAGATGCTCTGCTAATAATGTCTATCTGATGGAATCTAGGTACATGTTGGATAAAAATATAGTAAAAATGAGATACACTTTGGACGAATCACGTACTTTGAGGAATACTCGTTTCTCCATTAACATATCGCGAATGGTTTTTGTGTTGTTTCGCGTGATTCTACAACAAGTGACAGTAATAATCAATTATGAAAAAAACAAACTGGCTTAATAGGAATGTGGCATCTATGAGTGCCACAAGTTTCTTAAGTGACTTTAGTCATGAGGCAGTCACTGTTATACTGCCGGCTTTTCTCGCAACGATGGGCATAGGTGCAGCTGCCTTGGGATTGATAGAGGGAGCATCTGATGCAGCATCAAGCTTCACTAAGATGGGATCTGGCTATTATTCTGACAAGGTAGGGAAGAAGAAACAGTTCAGTGTCTTGGGTTATCTATTGACATCCTTGATGCCAATAATTATGGCGACTTCCTCAGGTTTCTTGCAAGTACTATTTGGGCGTGTACTTGGATGGTTTGGGAGGGGAATTAGAGGTCCTCCACGCGATGCAATTCTGGTAGAGTCTGTTGATGCAAACGATCTTGGTAAGGCATTTGGGTTACACAGAGCAGGCGATACACTTGGTGCTATATGTGGACCAGTAGCCGCTCTTGTAATACTTCCACTTATTAATTACCGAGAGATCATGTGGTATTCTGTCATACCTGCAGTATTTGCCGCACTTCTCTTTGCATTTTTTGTCAAAGATAAATTTGCCAAAAAAAATGATAATGTGAGATTCTTCTCAAGTATGCGAGATCTACCAAAGAATTTCAAAAACTTTTTGCTTGGGGTGGGTATATTCGGAGTAGGTGATTTTGCCCCTACATTACTTATACTCTATGCTACAACTAGTCTAACCCCAGAATTTGGTTTATTGAAAGCATCAATATTGTCTGCATCTTTTTACATTGTAAGAAATGTGGTCTATGCAGCCGCATCTTTCCCGTTAGGCTATCTTGGAGACAGAATGGGAAGGAAGAGAGTTCTAGTCACAACATATCTACTAGCTACTATATGTTTTGTGGGCTTTATTTTCCTACATCCAGATATTTGGACATTTGTCGTACTCTTTTCAATTTCAGGACTATATGTATCTGGAGTAGACGCACTTGAAGGAGCCGTATCGGGAGGTATGTTAGAAAAGAAATCCGTTACAATAGGTTATGGCGTTCTAGGCACTGTGAATGGATTAGGTGATTTTGTATCAAGTACCATAGTAGGCGTGTTGTGGACTGTATTTTCTCCATCGTATGGTTTTGGATTCGCGGCACTATTTAGCTTGGCTGGAGCAGTAATACTTGCTAAAACAAAATAATTCGAAACCAAGTTATTTTTGTCTTGATGAACATTTATCTGAGAACTAGTCCATCTTACTGACATAAACTGTTTAGTTCTCCTCTTACGTGGAATACGATTCTGTCTCCTGGACTTTTTCCACTATAGATCTTTTCTATACGTTATAGGTTCTCCATCCTAGTTAGAAAATATTACTTCTATCTGTAGAATTAAAAGATTAGTTTGCAGCTCTGATCAAAACCCATGATTTCAAAATGAAATCGCAACAAATTCTGACATATAGCAAAACTTAAAAAATCATCTAGCGAATAAAAAGTGGCTATGACATTAGCCTTGGTGTAAAAGCCAAAACCGCTCCCGAAAAGGTGCTGATGATGTCTGCCGAATGGGATTTAGGTAGATAGACAAATGAAATACAAACTGGGTACAAATTTTTCTTACAAAAAACTTAGCTGTGACTATAGATCGCACTTGCCAAATGCTAAGTCTAATTGTAACAGAGGAGATAAAAATTGAGTCAAGGTAATACAGGAAAACCAGAGAAACCGCACCATAAATTTAAAGTATTTGTATGTTATGCCAAAGAAGATTGTGAAAAAGCGTCTGTTTTAGAACATATGCTCGGGGAAAAAGGATTTGGGGCTTATATGTCAAATAGTGAATCTTATGGTAATTTTATTTTTGACGAAATAAAAGATATGATTCGCTTATCCATCTGCTTTATTGCGGTTCTTACTTCGGATTTTCTTAATTCAAGTCTGATTAATCAGGAAATAGGCTATGCACAAGGAAAAGGATTGAAAGTTATACTGATAGTTAATGATAATCTAGAGGAAATACAAAGTATAAAGACAAAATTGACTGTAATAGAATTTAATGAGAATAATTTCAGACAACAGTGTGCTGTTGTAGTAGATAAAGTAATAAAGATGGCAGAAATTTTAGACGAGCCTGTAGATTTCGAGGCGTTTCTTGATTTCTACAGTAGAGGCATGGAAAAATTTGGGGCACATCATTAAGACGATGAATTTTACTAACCAAAAAATCATTTTTCATGGTTTTTTGTATTGCCACATCATGCCGTTTATGTAGATTCTCTAATACCAATATCAAAGAATTGATCTATGTCTAGATGAATAGTTTACCATTTGGTTCTTTTCTTGTTTTATCTACCCTAGATCTTAGTTATTACAATAACAATGGAAAAGAATTCAGTATTTCAAATCGAATTGTTACAATGACAAAAAACTTTAAAAATGTGAATGATGATATATTAGATTAGGCTAGGACATTAGCCATGGAGAATCCTAAACTGCTCTAGAAGAAGCTGATAATGTCTACCAATGCAAAGCAGGTAGACCAATGAATAAAAAATCAAAATCAAGAATAGAGAGGAGAAAAACCAGTATGGACTGTCATAACGGCCTAGTATCTTCAACTATAGCACATGACAATAGTATTAACTCAATCAAACAAAGAACCGAATTGATTCAAACCGATATGCTGGAATCTATCTGTAATGAAATTATCAACCTTGATCATAAAATAATATTTGCTGGAATAATAGATTTCAAAGGAACAGTGCTTGTACAAAATAAAAAAATACAATGGGAAATCTTAGATCCGAAAGAACAAGAAATCCTACTTGCACAGATTGCATTAGGAAATAGGATGAAAAAAGCATACGACAAATACTTTGGTGCAATAAACTTCACTATATCGTACTCAGACAAATTGGTATCAATAGATTTTCCCATAAGCGAGGAAATTCTATCTGTCTTTGTACAAAAAGATCTTAACGTATTTCAACTAGCATTTTTAATATCAAATTTAATCAAAATAAAATTTAACCAAAGTGAGATGAAACACAATGCAAAATAACGAATATGAAACCGCTGTATTCTGTGTTACAGTAAAAGAAGTTAACAACAAGTTTTTGGAGGCAAAGAATAATGCCAATTGATCTAAAATTTCCAGATAATTATCGTGTGATAGGGAAACGCAATAATGATAATGGAAAAAATTTCTATTTTGTTTGGGGCCCTGGAAAAGAAGCAGAGGCGGCTTCCGAACCTAAGGTAATGGCTGACTATGAAAAAAGGGGAGAACGGCTTGTTCCTTTGGGTGTGCATGGTACTTCTGTAGCAGTTGATTGGGATTCATGTATTGCAGATGGAGGTTGTATAGATGTATGCCCTGTTCAGGTCTATCAGTGGTACAGAACAGAAAATGATATTCCTGCAGAACAGATGATCAATGGTACTAGCGCTGGAACAGGTAGCTGTGTAAGAGATGAGCGTAAAGATTTTACTGATAAATCAGAGCCCGTAAGAGAACACGACTGTATATGGTGTATGGCATGTGTTACAGTGTGTCCAACACAGGCAATCAAGGTAGACCAAGCTAATTTAGAAGTTCATAAAAAAGCAGCAGAGGCATACAAAGATGGTTAAGACCAGTAGCCTTAGAGTATGTGCACATTGTGGCGTTGTATATTCAAAGTATATAGGAACTAGGATAGTGTGGAATTGCCCAAGCTGCGGTTCTGAAAGTATTTTCAACCTTGATCAATATGCCAAACAATAAATGACTAGATATGAATAAAAATTCAAAAGGTTCGTTACTTGTAACTGCAGGATTTGATCCTGAATTAGATTATGAACTTGGATTCTATTATGGGTCTATCTTTGATAGGTTATCAGAGGGAATACGACGTAGCGTGATAGGATTGATAGATACAAACAAAGTATTTGCAGGAGCGTTTGGACAAGGGGCAGGATGGAAGTTTGCAAATGCACGTGATCAGACAAAAAAAATCGTATTAGATCTGTGCAAATCAAATCATGAAGTGGCAAACAAATTCTGCAGCAGTCTTGGAAACCACATGAGAAAGATTACCATAGAATCAATGTTAAGTTTGATTGAACTTGCAAAAAATGACTCCTTCATTGCAACCAAGATGGGATATGCCATAGGCTATAATTTCTACAAACTAAAATCAAATATGAGGAAAATTATCTTTGATTTTTCTTACCTATCGCCTGATTTTGCGTATGGTATGGGTAGTGGTGCTAAAGATTGTTTTATCAGATTAGAAGAAGATGATAAGAAACTTCTCTTATCTCTTGCAGAAAAAAATGAGACTTTTCGACATGGCTTTTCTCTTGATGACATACATGCAAACAAATCTTGACGATAATTTTATGTCATTATAAAATCACCTGTTTTTCAACTAGTAAGAAAACATATCTGTAAATGATATCGTACATCTACGATTTGTACGATAGGCGCTCTCTTAATTTCTCAATAAAAAGTCCCTTTAAACTACAATGACTTCGTGGATACTAATCAATCCATGATCATTTACAATATCCTTGAGCATTGGTAAAATTATCTTGATCTTAGAAACTTCGTCAATTACTTCTAACATCATTGGAGCATCCATTGATATTCCTTCTTGTTGTTGGTAGTATTTTCCATGTTTACCATACCCGCCTATTCCAGACCATTCGGTTGCACCAGATATGTCAGCTTTTTTGAATAATGCCATCAACTCGGTTCTTAATAATGCATCTCCAATCTTATCGGTTTTCCTAAACTGGATCAAAAGACGCCACATTTTTGTCTGGTTCTTTAAAACATTTGGGTCATTAGTCATAAAATACACTACTAAAGTTGGTTTACAACATGTTAAATCTATCTTTTAAATCTGAGAGTTATGTGTGATATGGACGCGGATAAAATCGCCGGAAAACCTTTCGTACCTTATGAGAAAAATGAGTTATATACTTAAACAAGGATGAATGACAAATAGGATCAGATTAGTTAATGAATTCTTTCAGAGCAACATTTTTAATCTTAGCTAGGCACCATTACTAATTCAATAGGGCGATGACATTCGCCTTGACTATACGTCTAAACTGCCCTAAAGGGATGATAATGTCTCCAGATAGTGGAAAGATCAAAAGTGAACCAAAATCAAAAAATACTGGAGACATGGATGCTTGACTATAGTATATTGGATTATAACGAGAGATTGAATTCAATATACGATGATTTTATTATTGAGCAACCTACTTCAAAATATATTGTCGCATATAGAATAAATCATTCTTTTAAAAAAGGTGACAAAAAATGAGTGACCCAATCACGCTTCAACTGATAAATATAATTCAAATTGGTACAGTGTTGTTTCTTTCTCCTTTAATTGCTGGAATCATAAATCGTTTAAAATCCATGATTGAATCCAAACATGGCCCATCAATCTTTCAACCGTATTATGATCTATCTAAACTTCTAAGAAAAGAAGTTGTTGTACCTGAAAAATCATCATCGTTCTTTGTCATAGCTCCCCTAGTTTCATTTGTGGCATATCTAGTAATCTCTCTAGTAGTTCCTATCGTGACACCATATCCTCTTCCATATGGTATATTGTTGGATCTACTTGGAGGAGCTCTCATGTTTGGGTTTGCAGGTGTAATTAGTATTATAGCCGCAATAGATGCTCGTACTAATTATTCAACAATGGGCGCAAGCCGTAGCGCTTCATTTACCGCATTGGCGGAACCAACACTAATCATGATCTTCATTGCAGTTGCCATGATTACAGGTACAAACAATCCGTATACGACAAACAATCTATTGGCAAGTTCTGCCTCTTGGTATCTTTCTGCTACTCATATCCTTGTTATGGCTGCCTTCTTCATGCTAATCTTAGTTGAAACAGGAAGACTCCCAGTAGAAAGCTCAGGTCTTGTAGAATTTGGCATGATAGATGATGCGAAGGTAATAGAATATTCCGGCAAACTGCTTGCCATATCAAGATGGGGAGGATACATGAAACAATTTCTTTTGATGGCTGTGTTTCTTAATGTATTCGTTATTCCCTGGTGGATGTCTGGGGATGTAAGTGTAACTGGCGCACTTTATTCAGTTGGTACCCTGTTTTTTAAACTGCTTGCCCTGATTGTTATTATAGTTATAATAGAAGAAACATTTGCCAAGCTGCGCCTCTTCAAAATATTGGATTTTCTCTCAATTTCCTTTAGTTTAGCATTACTTTCCATTCTTGCGCTATTTTTAGGAGGAAAAGTGACGTAAATTGGTCTTTGTAGTTCCATTTTACGAGGAAATAGTAGGTTTTCTAGGAATATCTGTACTCCTGTCTAGTCTCTATATGCAAGGTCAATCCTTTGTAGATCCAACAATACGTGCCATAGCAATCCAATCCCTACTAATTACTGCACTCATAGTTATTTTGTTTTTACACACAGACGATCTGAATCTCCTCTACCTTGCTATTATAACAGGAGTCATGCGTGGCATTGTGTTTCCGTTAGTTATGCTCTACCAAGTAAAACACTTCAGACATAAGCTTAGAGAAACTGGTACAAGCCAGAAAACTCCGTCACTTGTATTGACAGGCATTATCATCATCATAATTGGATATGCTATATTCAAATCTGTTGTGTTGCCATATTTTTCAAATCCTGAAATATCGATTCCATTCGTTCTTCTTTTACTCGGATTTCTTCTGATTATTACAAGAAAAAACTCGCTTACACAAATGTGCGGATACATACAAGAAGAAAATGGTATTTTGTATATGGGAGCTTTGATTGCCCCAGGAATACAGCTCTTAACGGAATTTGCTGTAGTGCTTGATGTGATGGGAGTTGTGATCATCGGCGTTATTCTTTCTGCGCAAAGAGATGCATTCAAAACACTAGAACCATCGGATCTGGATCAGTTGAGTGGTTGAGATGGGACCTGAATTTTTACTTTTAATATTATTAGGAGCTCCATTATCTGGAGCGTTAATTTCATTATTACCTAAGAAAGGCGTGGAAATGGTATCTTCGCTTGTCATGGCTGCCATATCTGTTACTGCCTCTCTTATCATATTAATTTCAGAACCTTCTGGAACGTACGGTTACTTCTATGTTGATGGCTTGACTAGGATAATGTCAATAACGATATCTGCTATTTTTCTAACGTCAGTTGCATATTCTATCTTTTACCTGAAGAGAATAAAAGAATCCTTTCTTCGATTTAGGTGGTATTATTGCCTGATGAATCTTTTTGCCTTTACTATGCTTCTTGCCGTTACAGTAAATGATCTGGGCTTTGTCTGGCTTGCAGTAGAGGCAACCACTGTTACCAGCGCTCTGCTGATAGCACTTGAGAGGGAACGAACAAGTATAGAGGCAGCATGGAGGTATACACTGATAGTTTCAGCTGGGCTTGTGATATCTCTCCTATCTGTCATATTTGTATTCTCTTCTCAGGGAACATTGCAATTTTCTACATTATTGCACCAGCCACCAAAAAACCTAATGATCATGTCTATGGCAGTCGGATTTGCGCTTGTGGGGTATGGCACAAAGGCAGGAATTGCGCCAATGCATGCATGGCTCCCAGATGCACATAGCGAAGCACCGTCGCCAATCAGCGCCATGTTCTCGGCTGTTCTTCTACCAACTTCACTTTATGCCTTTAGTAGAACGTTTGTTCTCTTACAAGGAACCACTACATTTGCTGATCTGCAAAATTTAGTGATAGGCTTTGGTGTCATGACATCTCTAATTGCCGCAATAATAATTGGACATCAGCGAAACTACAAAAGAATGTTAGCATATTCAAGCATGGAAAATATGGGAATAATCCTAGTTGGTATTGCGCTTGGAGGAATTGGGATTCTTGGAGCAATTATTCAGATAGTATCTCACGCTTTTGCCAAGTCTGCTGCTTTCTATTCTTCTGGAAATATGGTTGCTGAGTACAATACTACAAAAATGAGTGATATCCAAGGTGTTATTCATAGACTGAAATCTACAGGATATCTTTTCACTCTCTCTTGTCTGTCAGTTACAGGAGCTCCACCCTTCGGCGTCTTCTTAGGTGAATTCATGATCATGTCGCAAGCAATGTTGTCTGGAAATTTTCTATTAACAATAATTCTTGCCGTCATCTATATCTACGCCTTCATTGGCCTGAATAGGCAGACAACTTTGATGGTCTTTGGTCAACAGACTAACGTATCTACAGAAGAATCTTCTCAAAATTCCACATTGTCTGTTCATGACTATGAAGGGAAGTCGATTTCAAAACCTAAAAAAGAAAATCGACTTTCTATTTTGATTCCTATGATAAATCTTGGCATATCTTTAGTGATTGGGATTTACATGTTTCCTATATTTCTCCATGCTGTATCAGGAATGAAATAAAAAATGGAGAGTGCAAAATGATTCCTAATTTTGTTATACAAAAACAAGTTGCCGAGATCAACACTAATGTCCAAATCTCATCTATATTTGAAATAGATGGAAGGACACTGGCATTACTATCAGATATTGAAAACAGAAAAACAATCCTAAGTGATATTCCTCTCAGACTTGGTGAAGAATCAGAAATATTCCTTAAAGATGTACAGCCTGGACATCAGATAGACCTCGATATGGGAGGAAAAGTCGAAGGGTATGGAATCTTTGCTTTTCCCTATGGCCCAGTAAGCTCTGGAGTACCAGAATCTGGAGGATTTAAATTAATAACGTACGGTGAACGCATTGTCAAAATCATACCACAAATCAATTTCAAAAAACGAGGAATCGAAAGAAAAGTAATTGGAATGCAGCCTAATGATGCATTACTTTTAATAGAAAGATCCGCTGGAAATTTTTCTGCATCATACTCGACATGTTTTGTAACAGCAGTGGAAACTATTTTGAATCTGGAAGTGCCCTCAAGGTCGAAATGGATTAGAGCCATAGCAATTGAACTAGAAAGAATCTACAACCACCTGCATGTCTTTGGTCGCCTGTCTGAGGCTGCTACTCAAAATGTCTCGGCTGCTGAAACACATGTGTTAAAAGAGAGAGTACTTCGAATTAATGCAAAATATTTTGGTCATAGGTATCTATTTGGATTTAACAGAGTCGGTGGCGTCTCTCACAATCTTCTCTCAAAGGAAGAGAGAAGATCACTTTTAAACGAGATCAAAGAAATAACAAACAAGTTTTCTAATCTTGTAACTTATTTTCTTTCTTCTAGAATATTTCTAGATAGGTTACAAAATACTGCAAGATTATCAAATCAAGATGCGTTAAAAATGGGAGCTGTTGGTCCGTCCGCACGAGCTTCAGCAATAGAATGGGATGATAGGCTGACGTATCCTATAGAGCCATACAATGATGTCTTTGTAGATTTAAAGACTGATGAAGAAGGGGACACCATGGCTAGGACGATGGTTAGAATTCACGAAATCCAGTCTAGTGTATTCCTATTAGAACAACTCTTGGACAAGATGCCAGTTGATGGTCATGCACCAAGCAAACTGGATGTTTCTTCCGAGCGATATGATGAACAAGCATCTTTTTCATTCTGTAGAATTGAAAGTCCAAGTGGCGATCTAATTCATGCAGTTCAGATAGATAAAACAGGTCGAATTAAATTACTACACATGAGGCCATCTTCCCTAGTCAACTGGTTACCACTTGCAAAGAGTTTGGAGGGTAACGTGTTTACCGACTTTCAATTTGCGTATGAAAGTTATGGCCTTTCATATGCGGATTCGGATCGGTGAGGTGAAAAATTGGTCAAGTTCTGGGTTCTACATGGAATTAAAAATGGAATACTGACTACCAAATATCCTAAGAAGGAACCAACCCCAGAAGAGATACCGCTAAAATCTGTCCCACCCACTTCTGTACAGGAATCAAATTGGACCGTAGGTAAAGAACTGTGTCCTACTGGAGCAATAGAAAACGAGGCAAATATAGATCTTGGAAAATGTATATACTGTAGGCGTTGCTCTGACGCCTCATTTTTCTTTGAGGATGGTACAAAATCTAGGAAAACTGCACTACAGGCAAAAATCTTGCAAAATAAAGATGCAAATAAAGACCTCTATGCCGCCTTTAAGACAAAGGCAAAAACATTTCAGAAATCATTTCACATTTTGATGATAGATGTAGGTTCGTGTAATGCATGCAACATTGAGGTACTAAATCTTGCTAATCCATATTATGACCTGACAAGACTGGGGATCTTTTTTACTAATTCACCCAAACACGCAGATGTACTTGTTGTTGTGGGTGCATTAAATAAAGCCATGACAAACGTCTTGAAACAAACCTACGAAAGCATGCCAGAGCCAAAATTTGTGATTTCAATTGGAGCATGTGCTATTAGCGGGGGAGTATTCAAAGACACTGAAAGTTTTGTTTCCCCAGTACAAGATGTGATACCAACAGATGTAATTGTTCCAGGTTGTCCGCCTACTCCTATTCAGATCTTAGAGGGCTTGTTACTATGCATGGACAGATGTGTAAAAGGACAGGAGACAGACATGATAAAATCAAAAGGAGAAACTTAGATCCTTGGATTATCTACCCGTCATCATTCTTTTTGGAGTCTTTGTATCATTTGCCACAGCTGTTGCTATTGGACGCATTTCAAAGATCTTTTGTTATGTATTGGGAACAATAGGTTCTGCACTTGGGATATCTCTTTCATTATGGATGTTGCTTGGTGGTGCTAACAGAATTGATCTTGTCTTGTGGCAGGTAACACAAAATAGCTCATTTGAATTTTTGTTAACTCCATTCAATTCTTTGTTCCTGCTCATTTCTTGCCTTGTATGGTTTGGAACATGTCTGTACTCATTACGATATGATGACTATCCTAATGGATTATCGTCATTACTTGTTCTTACAATGTTTTCTATGGTGATTATAATTCTGGCAGGTGATGCAATTTCATTCCTAGTGGGTTGGGAATCTATGACCATAAGTGCATTTTTCATGATCCTACAAGGAAGAGGCAAACCTGATGTAATACGAAAAGCTGCCTTTCTCTTTCTAGGTTTTGGAGAAGCAAGTACAGTTTTTGTCATGCTAGCATTTGTGGGCATGTTTTCATCAGTAGGCAGTTTTAACTTTCTTTCGACTTCCACGATTCATGCAAGTGAAATTACCCTCTCATGGATATTTGTTGCATCTCTTGTAGGGTTTGGACTGAAGATGGGGATTGCGCCATTTCATATGAGTGAATGGCTGCCAATCGCTCACTCTAATGCTCCATCTAATGCATCTGCAATCCTCTCTGCTACTCTGACGCTCATGGGTGTTTATGGCTACATCAACATCTTGTCACATCTTGGCCACTCCGAACTGTGGTGGGGTTGGATTACACTTGTTATTGGTGGAATCTCTGCGTTATTGGGGGCTCTTTTTGCTTCCGTATCAGAACATTCTAAGGGTCTACCAGCGTATAGTACAATAGAAAATAATGGACTAATTATAGTAGCAGTAGGCGTCTATATACTAGCGTCATATTATAATCTGCCATTACTCAGTGGGTTTGCTCTTATTGCAGCACTATATCATGCCTTTTCTCACTCTATTTCAAAAGCTTCGTTATTCCTCATAATGGGGTGGAAAAGTAAACTCAAAGAGAGTTTTGATCTTAACAATCGATCTTCAACAAAGGCAGCAAAAGATGGTACATATCTGGCAGGGATGGCTACCATACTTTCACTGGCAGCAGTTCCACCACTTGCAGGGTTTGTTTCTGAATGGATGATACTAGAGTCATTATTTCAATCGTTTAGATTTGGCGACACTACTAGCCAAATTGTTGGCACTATAATTGGAGCAATAGTGGCTCTGGCTACTGGAGTAGTAATTATAGCGATGACAAAGGTGTATGGATTTGGAGTATTGTTATCCGGGATGGTTGAATCTAATGGTAATAACAACATCAAGAAGATGCCGATCATACGCGCAAGCTCGTACTATTTTCTAATTCTTATAATCGCATTGGGAGTTTTGGCACCAGGAATATTTCTTCTTGCATCAAGCGGCGCAAACCAGATCTTGCGAGAAAAAACGTTTGATATCTTTGTTACTGGTCTCTTGGGAATTCCGGCACATTTTGTAATCTTATCTGGAAGTCCATTTGGAGGCTTCTCTCCTACATTTGTAGCAATCTTCATGTTATGTCTTTTAGTTATACCATATGCCATAACGCGGTGGGGCGCAAAATGGAAGATAAGAAAAACATATGGATGGTTTAGTGGGCAGAACCAACCAACCAGTACTTTTGAATTATACAACTCATTTGGTTATAGTACTCCGATCAGAATCATGCTAAGTTTTCTATTTAGGACAAAAGAGAGGATAATACAAGTAGGTGCCATTCGCCGTCCTGTGATTCTTTCTCCAGAAGAATACATCGTAGAACTAGAAGTTTTGGATGTTTTCAAAAAACTTTATGACCTACTGACAAAATATGCTCTTTCTCTCTCATATCATGCTGCCAGAAAGATAATGCCAGGCAAGTTATTTGTATATCTTATCTACATTATGGTAGCATTCATTTTTGTCATGCTGTATACTTTTTTTGTGATAATGTAGTTTTACGGTACTAAAAGAATAGGGTGTTTTCTAGATTTTAAGAAATGAGATGAGACTGTACCAAGTAATTTCTCAGAAGATGAATGCTTGATGGCACCAATTATTATCAAATCTGGCTTAATCTCGTCTGCGAGCTCTAATAATTTCTCTCCAGAGTTACCAGTCTCTAAATGTGTTATGTATTTTAAAAACTGTTTTTTTACCTGTTGTATCGCATTTAGCAGGGTCCTCTCTCCAATATTTACAAGAGATTGGTACACTTCATCAGGAATGGGATTCATCATACCTGTTGGTTCATTAACTACAAATACAAGGTGTATCTCAGCATCACATTGTTTTGCCAAATCTATAGCTAACTCTAATGCACGTTCGGATGATTCAGAACCATCATATCCTATCATTATCTTCTGTACGGGCATTATGCTCAAATCTAATTAAAATTTCTCTGATTTAGGATTTTACATTGATTATGGTTTGAAACTCCATTTCGTATACATGTCTGAAAGTTTAAATCTACTATTTCGGATTTTTAACCTGTTGGCTATGGCATTAGCCATGGAATAAGCTCCTAAACTGCATCGCGCGATGCTGATAATGTCTACATGGAGGATTAGTAGACATGATAAATAAAAATGATAAAAATATTGGAATACAAGGCAGATACTACAAACTTATTATAGAATCATTAAGAAGTAATGAAAAAACTATCAATACTATCAGTGAAAAAACAGACATTCCACTAAGCACGGTATATAGATTAGTTAAAAGACTGGCCGAATTAAAATACGTGAAAATAAGATATGTTATTGGGAAAAATCGAAAGAGGGTTGCAGTATACAGTCTGTCAATATGAAAATGATTGTATGATTTTAAGATTAGATGCCACATTATGAACAAAGCTAATTGACTTAACAGAAATGCAACACCTGCGAGTGGATTATCTGTTTATTGTCTGCGCGCGATGGTCGTATTTCTACATCGTGACGGTAAGACTGTGAACAGTTTCTTGTTTATGGTTGCATATTTGCTACACTGTTCTACCTTATGGGTGCACAATGCTTGTTAAAATTAAGATCAAACGATTTGAAAAAGATTATTCAATTTACGTCTTTCTTGCACTATGTGCTTCTGAAACTAACCTGGCTTTTTGACATAAATCATTCCGTCCTCTTCTGATATGGGATACAAAATCAAATCCCCAGATTTTCTCCACTCCGCATCTTGTTCAACCCAAGTGTCTTCCTTTTTCCATGACGTCATTTTCTCTAGCTTGCCTGTAAAAAGGTTGTATTCATATCCGTGCATATAGCATACAATGTTGTCTCCATTAAAGTGACCCTTTGAAAGAGATGCACCTTTGTGAGGGCAGAAATTGTCACATGCAAACAATTTTCCATTCTTTCTTCCCACTAGCAGATCTATCGTATCCACAGTTATCTTCCTCATGGTGTTATCTGCAAGTTCCGCGCTTTTGCAAACTGGATATCGTTCTTCCTTTATGGTATCTTTCATGACTAAAAATTAAAAAAATTGGAAAATATTTAATTCTTAGAGGTGTATCAGACCGCCTTGCGATCCAGTGTGCGGAGACTGTCCAGCAAACTTTCTTCTAAAGTGTCCTGATGGTCTCTTTGATAACAATTCTATGAACCATGCTTCGTGTTCGACTTCTTCCTGCATTATTCTTTGGGCAATGTCATATGTTCTTGGGTCCTTCCCTGCAGTCATATCACAGACCTCACCCCATGAACGTATTGCACATTGTTCTGCCTCTAGCAATACCTTCAGGATGGAATTGATATCTTCCCAGTTGTCTGGTAGGTAAGCATCTGGACAACCTGCTTGGTCAGCAAACTTTCTAATGTCTCTTGGTAGGCTTCCACCCAATTCGTACAGTCTGGGTACCATTGCTTCAAAGTGATTTCTGTCCTCTATTCTAGCATCTTCTACGATTTCCTTTATTCCTTCTCCCTCAAGTCCTGTACAGTGCATTCGGAGTATGGTATAATAGTAGTATGTCGTAAACTCTGCACCTACTCCTTTAGTCAGTAGTTCTTTGAGTTTGTCTACATTCACACCGTTCTTTTTTAGGACTTCGAGGGCTACGATGTTTGGAACTTCACCTTTGGTCATTGAGATACCTCATATTCCTCCAATTATTAAATTCTGTTAAAAGTATGCCACAGATAATGAGGGTTGAGTTTTAAATAATTGTGTTAGAAGTCCTGTATATCATTAATATTATATGAAAATACCTCCATTCTCTATTGGGTACAGATAATCACCTATAGTACAATACACTAGGAGATGATATCTCATCTGTGACTAACTCTAACAAGACTTAATTTTTGTAGATCCTTTAATTCTTATGATGCAGCGCAAACCAATTCTTTTGGTAGATGGTTCGGAAAAATCTCAGCAAGCTATGATGCTTCTGAAAAGCAATGGGATTGAGTATGTGGAGTATGATGTGAGGAAATTTGCTGAAAGCTGCTGCGGTGATCTCCCAACTACAAAGACTCCTTCAGTTTTTGCCCCTGAGGGAATATTCAAAGATCTTGATGAGATAAGAAAATATGTCACTATGGATAGAAAAAATACAGCAACTGAAAGCGAGAGCGCGTATTGGTAAAGAGCACTCACCATTATTCAAAAACGTTTTTTTAGATATCAAGATCCTATATGTTCATTAATGTTTGATAGTTCGTCTTAATTGTAAATGATTCATCAAATATTTGCCATGTTGTGTATGTTATTTTCTTCAGAAATGCGAATCAATTCGTTGATCTTGGCCACTCTTTCTCCTCCCACAACACCTACTTTGAGCATATTTGATTTTGTGGCAAGACCTATGTGAGATATGTGGCTATCTGTTGACTCGCCAGATCTGTGTGAGGTGATCAATTTCATGTTGTTTTTATTTGCCAATTTTGCAAATTCTAGTGCATCATACAGGCTTCCCGCCTGATTTACCTTTAGTATTACAGCATTGCATGATTTTGTATTTATGGCCTTTGACAGTCGTGTTTGGTTTGTAACCACAATGTCGTCCCCAATTATAAGAATACGCGGAAATTTTTTTGTTAATTCTGCCATGTCTTCAAATGCGTCTTCGTGAACTGGATCTTCCACACAAACAAGTTTGTATTTTTTTATCATCTCTGAAACAAATTCTATTTGTTGTTCTGGAGATCTTTCTATGCCTTGTCTAGAATAGACGTATTTTCCCCTTTTCTCGTTCCATAATACCGAAGATGCAAAATCTATTCCCAATGAGACTTCTTTACCCAGTGTGTATCCCAACTTTTCACATGTATCTGCACAGTATTCTACAGCCTTGTCATTGTTTATTCTTGGTGCCCATGCCCCTTCATCCCCCCTCCCTCTTGTAAACTTGGCATCATGTCTCTCTAACATCTTTCCAAGCTCTTGATGTATCAAAAAATTTGTTTCTGCAGATTCACGTATTGTTTTTGATCCTATGGCACAAACCAATATCTCTTGAATGTCTGGGGTTCCTATACCGGCGTGAGCACCACCGCCTAAAATATTGCCTAATGGAAATGGTAGTCTAAGATGAGCGTCTTTGGTCAATATCTTGAATAATGGAACTCCTTCTGATCTTGCCGCTGACTCTGTTGATGCAATAGTCAGAGAAAATGCAACGGCCCCACCGATCTCTGAATAATTTGTAGTCGAATCTATTTTTCTCAATGTCTCATGAATTGATTTCAAGTCAGAGGGATCAAGCCCTATGAACTTTTTTTCGTTTGATCGTAATATATCGAGGCTTTTTTGAGGATTATTGTCTGGAAAATTTATTGCTTCATGTTTACCTACACTTGCTCCTGACGGCGCACAAACTCTTCCAAGATACTTGTTGTCAGAAATTACACTAACCTCGATTGTCTTGTGCCCTCTGCTATTGTAAACAACTGTTCCACTAATTGAGGTTATCTTGGGCATGTTTCTATATGATTTAAGAATTGAAAATCTTATAACACTTCTGTTTCTCATTGTTTAGTTTGATGGTTCTCTCTTCTTTGTCGTATGATTCTCATTTTTGTAGATACTTCTACATTTTTCATCTTGAAAACATCTGTTAATATTTTGAAAAAACGAGATTAGGCAATATTAACTCATAGAACACTCATGACTTGAAGATTAAAAAAATTTAAGAAAAGTTCCTAAATCTAATAAATAAATATTTTGTAGTATATGATCATAGACTCGGAAAAAAAGTTTGAGACACAGGCTACACGAATTTATGCCCATTTCAAACTTCCAACCGAGATAGCACTTGATGAAGCTAAAAAGCTCTGGCTTGCATGGAGAGGAGATTCTGATTATTTGATATCATGCCTGTCAAATAAAACAGATAAAGAATCTGCATGGAGAGTAATTCATTATACTGAACTTCCCGATCTTTGTAACAAGTATGATCATGTAGAAGCACAAAGTTTGAACAAATCTTTTTCAGACCACGTTATAGCATTTCTATCAAGATTTCTTACTGATGAATCAGGAAAATTACCTGGAGTGGAAACGATATCTCAAGCTTCTATGTCTTTAGAATATGACCAACCAGAAATTTCAGTCATCGATCCACATGAATTATTTGGACATATTAATAATGGAAGAGAAATATGTGTGAGATGGAGAAGCGCCAATGTTCCAAATTTATTTGCCAAAGTATTCTCATTGTCTTGTTCTAGCTTCAAATATTCAAATTATCCGAAACTAGACGCTCCAATAAAAAATACTAGAACAAGTAATTTTATGCTCTTTTTCAAAAGAGATGAGGCCTCTTCTCGAAGAAGGCGCCGTCGTTCACTAACACGATGGGTCATGTTTGGCTAGTTTTTTCTTCAGTTACTAGTATTATGATAGTAGGTACAATCTTTGATCTTTCTTATTTTTATCAGGCGTACTTTTACTTGCTATTGTTTATCGCTTGTGTAATCATAAGTGGAATTTCTTTTTAAATTTAATAACACAGGATCAAATATCATGTTGTTTTTAACGAGTGTTCGTAGAGCAGCATTAAGATTATCATATGGTAAAAGATACTCGCAGTTTAGGAGTGGTTTGACTTCCTCTCGTGTAATTCCTATGGATACGCCACTTTTTTCGAAGGCCGTGCTATCGTTCTCCGAATCTCCAAGATAGAGTATGTTTCCATTTATGCGTAGTTCTTTTTTGAGTTTAATCAGTGCCTTTCCCTTGTCTGGTTTTTTAACATATACATCAAAAAATGGGTGGTCTCTATAGGTTAGAACAAACAAACCGTCTCTCTTAGATTTTTGTATCAGTGGTCTTACTACTTCTTTATATGAATCCCAATTTTTTGATAATCTCCAGTCTACTGTAAAGCCTAGCAGTTCTCCTCCTGCAGTTTTCTTTTCTTCCAACAACACATCTTTCATATCATGCATGACTGATCTTGCAAAATCAAAGACAGTAAGAATTGATTTTCTTGTATGGCTAGATACACTTGGATAAATCATCTTGGCGCCAATGCTTATCTCCAAACCTCCAATACCTGCTACTCCTTTACAAAATTCTATCTTGTCTTGTATGTAATTTACAGTCTTTGTAGTGATGATACAAAAAGGAATTTTTTTTGAAACGATGCTAAGGGTTTTGTACAATGGCCTCGGAACTAGTGCATTATCTCGGTTTACGGCAAAAGGGCTTAGCGTACCATCATAATCAGAAAATATTGCATCTATTTGTAGCATCAAAACCTTATTTCGTAATTCCGACTAAAAAACCGATGATACTATTTTGTAATCATGACGAAGATCGTATGCATTCATAAGATTTAATATTGTCACCTGAGTATGGAACGCGGCTATGGCATTAGCCATGGAGTAACTAGCTCCTTAACTGCATCGTGCGATGCTGATAATGTCTACCAGCATAATGGTGGACATGATGATAAAAAAATCACAAAATAAATCTGACGATGAATGCCGTTGTATTGTTGATGATGTTGATCGTGCATTAATCTTGGATGTAAGATAAATGGCATCATATGATGACATGGAGATCACCGGAGATCCAAAAACGAGACAATTAACCAAAATTAACAAGGCGGAACGAAGCTGCTTCTTCTGTAAAAAAGGAATTATAATAGCTGATGCAGAAACTGGTGAATTAATCTGTAATAATTGTGGGTTTGTTCTGATAGAAAGAATTGAGGACTTGGGACCCGAAAGAGTTCCGTCCAATGATGATGTCAGAAATGCTAGAAGCGGTTCTCACTATTCACTTGCAAAACATGACATGGGTCTTGCAACCATTATTGGTACTGTAGATAAAGATGCGTTTGGCAGGCCACTTTCTGCACCCATGAAATATGCAATTGAAAGACTACGAAAGTGGGATAGCCGTAGTCAAACTGATACTATGTACAGTAAAAACCTTCGTATAGCTTTTACTTTGCTTGATCGCTTAAAAGACTCACTAGGACTTTCGTATGTTATATTGGAACAAGCTGCATATATTTACAGAAAGGCGGTCGATAAAGGTCTGACTAGAGGTAGAAGCATTTCTGGGATACTTGGCGCCTCTCTTTACGCCGCATGTAGATACACTGAAACTCCACGTAGTCTAAAAGATATTTCAAAGGAAATTAACGTGAACAAAAAAATGATGGCAGCATGTTACAGGTTGATTCTCAGAGAACTAGATCTTAAAATGCCTATAGCAGATCCCACGAAATGCGTAGCAAGAATTGCAAGTAAAACCAACATAAATGAAAAGACAAAGCGTAAAGCACTAGAAATTATTCAACGCGCAACTGAATTTAATATTGTTGTTGGCAAAGATCCGCTTGGTTTTGCAGCATCCGCATTGTATCTTTCTTGTATGATGAATGGTAATAAAATAACTCAGAAAAATATTGCAGGCGCATCTGGCGTAACTGAAGTTACTGTGAGAAACAGGTACAAAGAGTTACGAACAAGATTGTTTCAGGACGATATGTCTTTTGAAGACGATTCTGCTCAAACCTTTAGAATTTAATTCTAACACATGTTTTCATTTAAATTTGAATAATTTATTTTTCTTTATTTTTGCAGCATTGTTTTTCTATGTTGTATGATCTCATACTCAAGATAGAAAACAAACACGTATCTTTACTCCTCTTTGTCTGTCTAATGTTAGTAAAGAAAGTGTCGAAAAACGGATCATGAAAATCCTTAATAGTAGATACATAGATGGAAAAGCTGTAGGCTATGACATTAGCCGTGGAATGATTCCTAAACTGCTCCAGAAGGCGCTAATAATGTCTACCTAATGGAATTGGGGGTAGATATATCAATGAACAAAAAACAAAGAAATCGTAGGGAGAATGATATTAGTCTATTGAGAGGTTTATGCCTGCTTGTACATGTCAGACCTAATGAGATCCTCAAGAGGTCTCTTCTGGGAGGCGTGATCATAGTCATGCTGTTTAGTTTGTATCTGGTGCAGGAATCTGCCTTTGCACAGACAGGGTATTACAGCCCTCAGATAGTAGCACAGCAAGGAACTAACAGCCACCAACTGATTGAAGGAACTGCAGTCTCATCTGACGGTTCTGTTCGTGCTACCATTACATCGACCCCAATAGAGGCAGACCAGTCACTTGCATTGCAAATAAAATTTACAGATTCGAATGGAAATCTGATTCCGTATGAGAATTATGGGATAAGGGCACAACAGATGGAAGGCAACGGCGTCTTGATAATCTCAAACGAGACTGCAGTTGCAGTCACTGGTACAGACATACAGGTGACTGACCCACTTCAGAACGTAAGCCCAGTCAACTTTCAGATCCAGCTGTACGGCGCCGGTCCTCCTGATATAAGCTCCGCTGAATGGAAGGGGCCAAACGAGATACTCAGTATAACGCTTGGCGCGAAGTACAGTGCACGCATTGCAGTATCAGATGCGCCTAAAGGAACAAATCAGGTAGTTACGATCCCCTATGGGGCATATGATCCAAACTACAATA
Organism: Nitrosopumilaceae archaeon; assembly: GCA_030038445.1. Classification (GTDB taxonomy): domain Archaea; phylum Thermoproteota; class Nitrososphaeria; order Nitrososphaerales; family Nitrosopumilaceae; genus Nitrosotalea. The sequence continues at coordinate 26,073 of JASHOW010000025.1, read as the reverse complement.
CTGCTGCTCCCATGTGGTATGAACCATCCGTTATCACAATTGGAGTAAATCAGAATGTAACTTGGATAAATCAAGACAAGGAGGTCCATACTGTAACAAGCGGTCACTCTGTAGGCAGGGCTGGTCTTCTTGGCAATGGAGTTGGACAACCCGATGGCCTCTTTGACAGCGGTACCATTCCAATTGGAGGGTCTTGGACTCAAAAGTTCACACGTTCTGGAACATTCGAGTATTTCTGTGAGATTCATCCATGGATGCAGGGATATGTAATTGTACAACCAGCAGCACTTGTACCCACTGACGCTTTCGGAAATCAGATCATGAAGTTTCCAGTCGTACGATTCACTCCTGATAGGGCATATGAGTTGGACCTTGACTGGGAGCCGCATTACATTACAACCGGACAGCAGATAATATTCATTTACCAAATATACGACAACATACAAAACGAGGCAATACCAGCTCACTATATCTTTACTATTACTCAGGGCGGACAGCAACTCTATCACATCGAAGAGTCTACACAGTTTGGTGGGGCATATCAGTATTTTACATTCAGTAATCCTGGCCCCGTAACATTTGATTTTTCTGACATTGCACATAGTGGTCAGGATGTTCAGTTTACAACCATAGTTAAGCCTGGAAACGGTACAAACTCAGACATGAATATGCCCATGGTAGAGCCTGCAAGAAATAGTGATGTGAATTTTTGGCTGATGCCTCTGTTCTTTGTACCAGCTGCGGTTGCGGTGGCAGCCGTATATACCATTAAACACGTGAGAAGGAAAAAGTATGTAGGTTATAGACCTGTAGCTGCAAAAACTGACACAACGCTTAAGAAGTCTCCAATATGAAACAGGATTTGTATTATCAGAGAGAAAGGACAGAAAAAACCAGTTTTTTACTTGTTCTTACAATAAAACAGAACACAATACAGAAAACGGTGTGTTAAGACTCGACAAGTTATGACATTTTTGTGTTATGATATGGAACATGTCTAGAATAGGCAGACAAGAAACCAGATATAACAACCTCATTAGAACCTCAATACAAAATAATGCAAAGACAGTTTCTCAGATTAGCTTGGAGCTTGCGATCCCTTCAAGCACAGCATACAGAATAATAGAAAGCATGGTAAGGCAAGGAGTAATAAGAAAGACCTACATCATTGGTGAGAGACGCAGAAGAGTGGCAAAATACAATCTCAAATTTTCGGAGGTTGTGCAGGATTGAGTCAAGGTGATGCACCAAGCCATCAGAAAACCAAGTCAAAATTCAAGGTAACTAGATGTTACAACAGGATTAATAAAGAAAAGGTCGATATGCCATGGAAAAGGAATGAAAATGATTCTACCTGTAAGTCCAAAAGTAAAAGAGGATCTTCAATAATGTACAGAAAAACGTTTGATAAAAATCACCATCAAATAAAGTTAACTCCAGAAACTCAAATCGAAAAAATCGCACATCATATTACGGGTTTTCAGATAGCAAATTTAAGTAAGAATATTGATGAGTAGATATGAAAATGATAGAAATCTTGTTTCTTGCAGCTGGCGGAGTATCGGGAGTTTTTCTACGGTATGGCATAACAAAATCTCCACTCTTACTAGGAACATTTTCTATAAACGTGCTGTTGGTAAATATCATTGGAAGTTTTATTCTTGGAGCCTTTGCAGTTTTCTCTCAACAATGGAATCTTGATCAGCGATATGCATTACTTGTGGCAATAGGGTTTTGTGGAGGGTTGACCACAATGTCCTCATTTGCCCTTGAGGCCTCAAACCTAATTGATAATAAACAATACCTAATGGTGGCAATTAATATACTGTCTAATGTAGGGCTGTCGTTGGGCGCTATATTTGGTGGCAAGACTTTGGTAAGCGTAATCTTAGGAGGAGGATTTAGATGAGAACTCTAGAAATGTGGTCGCTTGTGATTCGAATCAAACGCAACGACACTTTCAATGGAAAACGCGTACATAACTTAGTATTAGATATTCTAAAGAACGGAAAAATATCTGGAGCTACAGTATGGACGGGAGTAGCTGGATATGGTAAACGTGGAAAATCCAATTTTCAGATAGACGGAATATCAGTTAACATGCCATTATTAATAGAGGTGATTGATGAGCTGAAAAAAATTGAAATTATATTGCCAGCAATCAAAGCGATTATTGGGGATAATGGTCTAATTACACTACATGAAGTAGGCGTTGTCTAGTTTGTAACTTCGAAAGATATTCTATTTTTCATCTTAAACACAATATGGCTTTTTTACGCGGTTGACTGCTTTGATGTTTCCACAAGACATTTTACTAGTTGGAGTCCTCACAAATAAAATGAAGTCTATCAACTATACACTACTTGGAGACGAAGCCATGGCCAAGGATTTTGGAAAGAAAGGAACATCCACTGATATTACGATATATGACAAAAAGGAGACAGGCGCCGTAAAAACATGGACTCTGCCAACAGGCTTTCCAGAGAAGATACCTCCACTTCTTCAGGCCATAAACATGGGCGAGTATGTCATTTTTCACGTATCAAAGCTTGACAAGTTTACCGGAGAGCAAATAGTTGCCCTTGATGTTCTAAAGAAAAACAAGGGGCTACTGACCCATTCTTATGACGTGGACAGGGAAAAACTTCTCTTGATGATAAAAGGAACAGTCGTAGAACAATACAAGATGGTAGAACTAGATGATCTCAAAAAAGAGATGGACCTACTAGAACCTGTTTCACAAGATGGCACGCTAAGGATTCCGATTGACCATTGTTTTGACGTAAAAGGTGTAGGTACCGTCATACTTGGCAAGGTAACTCAGGGTATGGTCAAGGCATATGACAAGCTCAAACTGTTACCAAAAGGAGACGAGGTTATGGTCAAGTCAATCCAGATGCATGACGACCCCGTAGAAGAGGCCATGTCGCCTGCTCGCGTTGGGCTTGCTGTAAAAGGGGTAACATCTGATGATGTACAAAGAGGTGATCAGTTGTACATGGGCGGTGATGAAATTAGCATATCGCAGAATATTGTACTGGATTACATGCAAAATAAATTCTTTAAAGATAACCTAGCCGAAAACCAGACATTTCTTGTCAATGTAGGGCTGCAGACAAGGGCAGCTAAGATAATATCAATTACTCCTATGAAACTTTCTCTTAACAAACCAGTAGCATTTACAAAAAATGAGATCTGTGTTATTCTAAAACCAGAATCACAGACTATACGAATAGTAGGCAGTGGACCAATTACTGGATAGTTTGGCCAGGTATATCTGAAAACCGATTTGGGAATGCTAGGTGCCTACATTGACTAAAATATCTCTATTGGGTATCCGTGATGTACATGCCTAATTTTGATACCGTCGCATTTGTTTCATGGTCATCAATTACCGCCATCTTCATTGTCATAGTCTCACTAGTTTATAAAAAATTTACAAAAAGAAGCAACAATGAATCACATACACCTTGAGAAGAAAGGTCTACGGGGGCTTGCTGTGGCGGAGAGCTTCAGAGAGACAGATATGACATCTAACTTGGCTGGAGTTGTTATGAGAAGGGATTTTGTAATAGATGGATTTGTCTTTGGTAAGGCAACGATTGAGGGTGACGACGCAACAAATGTGATACTTTCAATGTATGAAAGACTTGCCCGTCAAGACATCAGCTTCATACTACTCTCTGGACTGATAATCTCCATGTACAATATAATAGACATCAAAAAACTGTGGAAAGACATCAAGGTGCCAGTTATTGGCGTGACATACGAAGAATCTGACGGCATTGAAGATGCAATCAAACACCACTTTCCAGATTCTTATAAATCTAAGACGATGCAGTATGATAAACTAGGCCCCAGAACAAAGATGTCCTTGCACACAAAATATGACATTTACGTACGCATAGAGGGCTGTGAAATAAACGAAGCAAGAAAACTTCTTGATACGTTTACGTTGCAGGGAGCGGTTCCAGAGCCACTGAGAGTGGCCCAACTGCTTGCCAAGTCAGAACTAGACTCAAGACCCTGACTTACTTTCGTTCTTCTTTGGTTATTGCCCACTTGCTCTGTGTCAGCCGTGATGACGAAAATTCTATCTGTCCGATCACACGGTCTCCTTTTCGTACCATTCCGTATTCATTACGTATAACTTTGACAATCAGTTGCCTTGTTTTGTATCCTCCTTCTATCACCTTGATCTTAAACCTCTTGCTTGCCTTGATGATCAACTCACGTGCAGCCTTTGGATCTCCAATCCATGAAAACATCTCAAACGTACCAAAATTTTTGGTAGCTACCTCATAGTTGTATAGTCTTGCTTCAAATTTCCACTTGGCTTTCTTGGCCTCTTCATTCATCCAATCCACTGCTTGTTTCCCAAAACCCTTCTCTATTCCAAAAGCTTCCGAGTCTGCCAATTTTTGTTATTCGTTAGAAATAGCTGAATATAACTCAAAAGAGATTGTAACATACATGTTATTAGCCACAAAGGATCCAAAAAATCGGTGAGCAGAAAAGCTGCTGATGTAAGAAAAGCAATAGAATCAAACTGGAACGAATATCTCTCAAAATATGCCAATCTCTTCTCCTCAAACTATGTGGAAGGCTCTAGCCCGCCTTCGGTCTTTGTCGGCTCTTATGGATATCCCAAGGTTCTGGTGGGCCCACTGGTACCGCCGGTTCACGGGGATACGCAGGTCATGGATATGCCGGAATCTTGGATTGGAAAGAGCTTGGAAGATATTGTCAACTATAGACTGTCGCTGATAAGAGGAATACAACCAATCAAGGTAAGCATGCCTCAGGGAAGATACATCGAAAGTTTGCAGGATCTCGCAATGTCAACGCACTCTACCGATTCCGAGCTAGAATTTGTAAAAAACACTAGGGCATACTCGTTTGTAGATTCAGAAAATGCGCCATTTGGACCTGTTGGAGAGATAAAAACTGCCAAGTTTTCAAATTCATCGTCAGACAGGAGCATCCAAAAGATGTTCTATGATAAGGACATTCTGTCGCAAGATGCCGTCCTTGAGCTCTACAACAGAGGAATTGAGATAAGCAAAATTCAGAAATGCTTCAGCATAGGCATGTTTGGAAAAAACCGCAAGCTTGTTCCAACTAGGTGGAGTATAACTGCAACTGATGATATGATATCAAAATCTCTACTTGAAGAGATAATTACTTTTACAGAGATTGACATCTATTGCCTTTTCACTTTTGAACATCTGGGTAACCTGTATGCCATAATCCTATTCCCAAGCAGGTGGATGTTTGAGATGCAGGAAGCATGGTATGATCAAGATGGAAACATAGGGTTTGGCTCTGATTTTGAAGGAATGAATGGCCTTTCACATTATCCAGAGACTGCAGGTGCACATTTTGCTTCTAGGCTTGCAGTGGCAGAATATCTCTTGGCAAACAAAATCCAAGCTGGTGTGATGGTGCTTCGGGAGATAAGGCCAGAATACACAGTTCCAGTTGGAGTATGGCAGGTAAGAGAGGGAGTAAGAATGGCGCTAAAACAAAAACCAGTTCTAGTATATACTTTTGAAGAGGGATTGGATCTTGCATGTAAAGGCCTCAGCATAGATAAAAAGGAGTGGCTGGCAAGAAGCAGATTACAAAAAGCAAGAAAACAAAAATCAATCAAGGACTATTTCTGACTACAGCATTTTTATTGAACACGCTTTGCACTAAATCATTGCAAAATAGAAGCATGATCATCGCTATAGCGATCATTGCGTCCCCAGTGATGTTTGCATTAGCTGCCTTTCCAGACACGTTTAGCCTTGGCTGGAACCAAGGCAGGGGAGGATTTCTTTTCGCCATGGCATTTATCGCCGCAGAACTGATAGGAATTAAGTTTGAAATTCCAAGGAAAAGACCCATTGCCACACTTCCAGTGGCAGGTGCAGCCATTGCATATCTTGTAGGTACAGGATATGGACTACGAGACTATCTGGCCTCGATTGCACCACAGTTTCACGTATTGCTTTTGGATTCATGGAACTGGATGTGGGATTTCATTGTAATTGCAGCATTCTTTATGATTACTCTGACCATACTATTTGGTAAAAGATGGATAAGAATATCTCCAGCAGGCCCAATCTATTCTGCTGGTACGGCAATAATCCTGTCACTTGACGCATTCTTCCCATATGACTCTCTTGGTCCATTACAGTATGTTGTTCCGTATCTTGTAAAACTGGATGTCTTTTTGATAACAGCCTTCCATCTGGGAATTGCCAGCGCGCATGGGAACATCATGTTTTTAAGTGGAGATCATGGCCCCTTTGCACTGCAAGTATTCTGGCCATCTGCCGGGGTTCACAGCATGATAATATACTCACTTGTCATGATGGCGTTCTTGTTAAAGATGAATATTCCGCGAAACAGAAAGGCATGCTATTTTGCACTTGGGGTAATTGGAACAATTGGGGTAAATGTGATAAGGATACTCTCTCTCTCGCTATTTGTGCTCAAGGTATCAACTAACGTAAATGAGTTTCAGTCATTTCATGGTATTGCGGGTGAAATAATGTTCCTTCCGTGGCTCTTTGTCTTTCTACTCATTGTCACATATGTAGAAACAAGGCGATTAAAAAAAAGTGAAGTAAAGATTGCAAAACATGAATACGATAAAAATCAATAGAGACATAAATCCAGGTACTTATGACATAGAAGATATTTTTGGTGGCCTAAAGGAGACCGAAATTCTACAAAAGATCTTTAGCTCAAACAATGAGCTGAACGATGTCTTTTTCAATACAAAAATAGTTGTAGACACAAATAGCCATTATATGCACGTAAAAAATGAAGATGCTACAATTGTGATTGGACTGAATCATCTTAAACATTCTGAAAAAATAGTCTTGTATCTTGATATCGTACATGAACTTGTACATGTAAAGCAACAAAGAAAAGGTCTTGACCTATATGACAAGTCATATTCTTATGTAGACAGGCCTACTGAGATCGAGGCATACATCGTATCAGTTGAAGAGGCAAAGAGACTGGGCATGAAGCCTAAGGAGATAATGGATTATTTACGTGTGGAGTGGATATCACAGGATGAGCATAAGAGACTTGCAACCCATGTGGGACTAGAGGCCTAGAAAAAATTTGTAATGTCTGCCTGTCCAGATACTTCAGCAAAATCGGATACCTTAACACCAAGCCTTCTTACAAGCATTTTCTGGTCCTCAAGTGATTCCCTAAGTAACTGAAGGGCTGTCTTTTTCAATTCTTCAAGGTTTGCTGTCGGATTTTTCAATGTTTTTGACTTTGTTCTGTTTGAAAGGTCTTTTTGGATAAACTGAATTCCAACAGACCTGAAGACAAGGTTGTCTTTTACTACAGCTTCATGTATCTCTGTACAGAGATGTTCTAGATCTTTTGATAGTGACGTAAAGTCTTTTGTGTCTTGCTTTAGTGTGACTATTCTGCTGTATTGTATTGGGTCGCCTCTAGGAGATACCGGTTCATCATCAATTCCCCTTGCTGCATTGTAAATGTACGTACCAGTCTTTCGACCAAACAGACCATTGAGTGTAAAGACATCTATCTTTTTCAGATCAGATATGGTTTGAAGACCCATCTCATGAAATTTATCTTCAGATTTTTTACCTATTCCTGGTATGACTTTGATCGATAATGGATCAAGAAAAGATTCTATCTTGTCTGGTTCTACAACTGTCAAACCATCTGGTTTTTTAAAATCAGAAGCTATTTTTGAGACAATCTTGTTTGACGATACCCCTACAGTAGATGAAATCTTTGTATTGCTGCGAACTAAATTTTTTAATTGTTGGGCCAAATGATGGGCCTTTGTAAAATCGTTTTCTGCTCGCTTTGTGACGTCAAGATATGCCTCGTCCCTTCCAACATACTCAAAAACGTCAGAATAACTCCTAATCAAATTCATTGCAGACTCTGAAACCTCAGAATAATAATTAAAATCTGTAGGTAGGAATGTGGCTTCTGGAACACTTTCCAGTCTTCTTTTTGCAAATTTTATAGGCATTCCAGATTTCACTCCATATTTTCTGGCTAGGTAATTCGAGGTTGCAACGGCGCCACTATCTCCTCCTCTGTCTGAGAAAACACATACTACTACAGGCCTTGTTCTCAATTCAGGATTTCTCAATTCCTCGCATTGGGCATAAAAATAATCAAAATCAATATGGAAGATAACTCTATGGGACACAAATCTCTACTATGTCATTTTACTAATATGTTATTGTAGAACACTTTAACAATAAATGTCAAAAATCAATCGTTTTTCATTATATCTTGATATGGTTATATTTTTCGTAATTTTTTTCCAAATTACATCTAAATACTGTCTATGTCAATGAACATCATGGATTATCCAGTCTCAATAGGTGAGGAAGGGATTAAACTACAGACAGAAAAAATGGAGATTGACAAGCTGTACTATTGCATTTATCAAGAAAAAGTCATGCTTTTTTTTAAGGATAAAAATGAACTCTTAAATTGTTATGAAATAGAAGAAAAGGAAATTGTTGAAGAAGTAAAACAATCAAGCCCAGAAGATATCGAAAAGACTCTTGAAAAATATATAGAAAAAAAGAATCTTAACCATTAAATAAAACACATAAAGAGTTGGTCTGTGCCAAGACCTCCAAATATTGTCTTCATTGGTAAAAAGACGATTCTTACATACGTCAATGCCACTCTGACATTGCTTGCAAATGAACCTACCGTGACAATAAAGGCGCGTGGTAAGAGCATAACGGCAGCAGTAGACGTCTCACAAATGATAGTTAAGAGAATGAATGCTGTAGGATACGTGGTAAGTGGCGTGAGGATATTTTCTGAAAGAATGGAGTCAAAGGATGGAAGAGAAAGAAATGTATCAACAATCGAAGTTGATGTTTCCAGACCTGAGAATGCCTAGTAAATTTCTAAAACAAGTCACCATTTTGGTAATGTGCGGCACAGCTGCCATAGTTGTTCTATACAGCACTGGGATTGCAGACACCTGCCCAGTAAAGCAGATTGAAATTGTTGGAGAACTCAAAAAATATGATCAAACAAAAGATCCAGACCTGTGTGCTCAATTAAATAATGAAATATCACAATTTGACAATGACTGTAAGGGGAATCTGGAAATACTTGATTGCGGTTAGTGGACTGCTCCAATTAAGAAATCTATTCCAAAATAAACTAGAACTCCACTCAATATTATCATGACAATTTTATAGTTTTTTGTTGAGAGTATGGCTTTTCCGCGATTGGATAAGAATCCTACTGTTCCAAGCCAAGCATAGTCCATCCATATGTGAAATCCAAACATTATGATGATTCCAATAAATGAATAAAGTATCAATGCGTCAGCAATTAACTTGAAGCCTACCGTAAACCACCAAATCAAGAAAAAAGGATTAAGCGCACTAAATAATACACCTATAAAAAATGGCCCATGTTTTGGCAACTGATCTGTGGATGATCTTTGTAAAACATTTTTTATCTGGAGTCCGGCAAAAGCAAAGAGGCTGATTGCACCAAGAATGGATATGTATTCTCTGAATTGCGGAAATGTCACAAGCGAGATTGCTCCAATACCAAGAAGTATGACAAGTGGAAGTTCAACTACCGTGTGTCCGTAAGCAATCTTGATTCCTGACTTCCAACCAAGTCTTGTACCATATGAGACATTTGCAGCAAAGAGTGGTCCTGGTGACATGACGCCAGAAGCTGAGATTATAATAACTGTTAACGCAAATTCTAGTATCGATGTCATCTATGTATTGTCTACCTAATATGAAAAAATCTTTGATGAGTGCTCTATCTTATCTAATAAAAAACTTAGGACTTCCTTGACGCTAGCCATGTAAATAAATTCCTCATGGTTGTTCTCTGATATGTCTACACAGTATCTCTTGGCGGTTTTGTTGATGAAGATAAAACCTCGCTTGTTTTCTATTCTTATTCCTTCGTCAGAGTCTAGCACATTGAGGTGCTTTTCAAGGCTATTTCTTGAGATCTCTCGCTCTTGGTAATTCATCCGTAAATTGCATCTCGTAGTGGCCCAGCTTCTTGTTCTGCCTGCTTTAGATTCTGTTCTATGTTTTCTGCTTCACTCATCAGGGTTCGAAGATCACATGAAGCGCCTGGAACTATCTTGGACATTGCCATGCAAATCTCTGCACCTGCTCTAAAATCGGGCCCAGTCTCTTGACCTTTGTACAAGAGTACTATGACATTGGTCTTTGTAACAGCGCCTTCATTTAACAAAATTCCGGGAATGCCAGGAACGGTTCCATTTCTGAGTATGGGTATGCCTGCGTCAACAAGTCTCTTTTTTGCATCTTCGGTACTGGAAACTCCTATCACAAATGGTTTTTCTTCAGTCTTGACTGCAGAACTGCTTACTATGAGGGAGCATTTGTGGTCATTTGCCCACTTTAACATGGTTTTTGCAACTTCTCTATGAAGTGATTCATGTGGTGTAAGATACGACGAAAATATTGCTACCTTGAGGTCCTCATTGACAAATATTCTAGCAGGAAAATTTGGAACCTCGTCCCTTATGATACTAATTGGCGGAAAGAGATCTGAGTCAAGTATGCCGGATAACTCGAACTGAGATGTCGTGTTTATTAGAGATTCCGTAGCTATTGCGTTTGCCAAACCTGCATAAGGAAATCCATCTATGAGGTATCCTCCCTCTATATTGATTGGCTTGATCTCGCGGACGATTATCTCATTGGTCATCAAGTATCATAATTGACACATACTTTTAAACCAGATACCTCAATCTCTTATCTCTTATTAGGTAACTCTGGTCTGCAAGTCTTAAAAGACGTACCATCATAAATTAGGGGCATGAGCCAAACTTCAAAGAAAACGTCTACTATTACATTTAGGTTAGACGATGACATACTAAAGAAACTGCGTGCAGAATCTAATCATAGACAAGTGAGCACTAATACACTTGTGAACCAAGCATTGCGACGATTCCTTGAATGGGATATGTACCAACCAATATCTGGTTTTGTAATGATTAACAAGCGAGTTTTTATTCATATTTTTGGTAAAATGAAGCAAGAAGAAATAATTGACGTTGCTTCTAGAATTGGTAAGAATGAAGTAAAGGACATTGCATTATTTATGAAAAGCAAGCTTGACTTGGAGACATTTTTGTCATGGTTTGAAATGAGAATGATAAATTCGTCTGTACAGGTAAGCCATACGCAGCAGAATGGATCTCATACATATATCATGAAACATGATATAGGAAAGAATTGGTCGTTATATCATAAGACAATTCTGGATTTCATGTTTCAAGAGGTCTTTGATAAAAAAATACTGATCAAAGCTGACAAGAATACAATCTCATTTGAATTTTCTGAATAAATCACTGTTATTATGATCATGCATGGTAGTATCTACATCTTTGTTATACGCGCCTAGTTTAACATTGTTTTGTTGTCAATTCTGTGTGGTAAATTATCCATGACAAACCCAAGATTTTTTTTCAAAGCTTGATAACGTGCTCTTACAGAAACAGCAGTTACTCCAGCTGCCCTTGCAATCTCGGTTTGTGTCTTGTATTCGCCATTTCGTACGCAGCACAGGTATAATGTGGATGCAGCCATAACCATGGGATTCTTGCCATCGGTCAATCCTTTGTCTGATAGTTTTTGAAGCATCATTAAAGATTCTCTTCTTATATGCTCGCTTATGTTTACTTCAGTTGCAATTTTTGCCACGAATTCAGTCGCATTGCAATGGTCTAGGTCCAGTCTGAGTTCTTCAGTCAATTTCCTATAATCACGGCTAATTTCTTTTCTACCAATACCGGTTACTTGTGATATATCATGAATAGATCTTGGAATGCTAGCTTGTCTACACGCTGCATAGATTGAGGCGCACATTAAGCTCTTTGCACTTCGTCCAATTGTGATCTTTTTCTGCATGGCTTTTCTGTAGATATAAGCTGCATTTTCTACTGTAGAATCAGGAATCGCAAGTTTGGTCTTAAGCAAATCAAGTAGGAGCAAAGATGATCTTAGTGTTCTGTTGGTTGATGTTTTGCTTCTACTATCTAATCTCTTGAGGCGTTCAAACGTATTTTTTGTAGCGCTTGAAAGGGATTTTCCCATTGCATCTTTGTTTGACATTATGGTTGCTATACCCATGTCATACATTGACAGCGATTGTCCGGGGCCAGTCCTTGTTTTGGTCAAAAACTCATCAGGATCCCTTGTTCGCTCCAAATCTGTAGCAATCAATCTTTCTACCAATATGGAACCACAGAAGCCGCAGATTATCTCTCCAGTTGAATCATCTGTGATCAAAGGCCCTCCTTTGCAACCCGCAACCTGACACCTGATCCCCTCTCTGCTATACATTTTTGACGTTGGTCCTGCATCACGCAGAGGTTTACTGAAAATGCCTGTGAGCTTATGTATTTTTGTCATTAATTAGATCTATCCACCAAAGTTTCTTGCCTGTTCACCAAAATATCACGTGGTATTCCTTCGGCCTCTTCTTTGATTAGCTGTAACGCAAACTCAGATTCTGTTTGTAATTCTTCTAATACGCTCTTTGGAATCAAGCGCACAACTCCTGACAGCCTACAGTCTATCTGAACTTCAATTATTGTAACATTGCCGATCCCAGTTAGCAAAATGTCTTTTATACCTACCATGGGGCCTCCGGTGTATCGTATGTGAATCCCTTCTCTTGGAAAGAGTGTTATTCTTTGATTACACTTGGAACCATTGGCTAGTGATACCTCGCGAGTTATGACATTTCGATTTTTTGATATGTTTCTAATGTAAGTTATTCCTTTCCAATAACGCGGGTCATCATCTATCTTTGATATGATATTCCAAACTTTCTCTTGAGACGCAACAATCTGCATCTTTGTCTCAATTTTGATCATATTTTTAAAACCCATATTTTACATAAATCTTGGTCAGTATACACTGCAATACAACAGAATCTAAAGACAAGATCTAATAATCTAATTTTAACTGAATTTTACAGATATGATATATACCTCAGGTTCTTCTAATTGTCATGCCGTACTGTATATGAAATGAAGTCTGCCGTACTGATAATTACAATCTTTTAAACCATGGGCTACAAAGTAAATCATGATCAAACTCTTCAATTCTTTCTCGTCTGATAAAGATAATTTTGAACCATTCAAGAAAAATCTTGTAAGGGTATTCATTTGTGGCCCTACCTTGTATGATTACACACATCTTGGCCACGCAAGGATCTTTCTGACATATGATCTTCTATGCAGGCATCTGAATGAAAGAGGATATGCCACTGATGTGTTGGTAAACATGACAGACATAAATCAGAACGTATTCAACAAGGCAAGGACAGAATCCAAAGATTATGCCTTCATTGCTAGGTTTTATGCAAACAAATTTGCTGAGGACCTACTCTTACTTAATATAAAAAGTATTAACAGGCTTGCCTATGCCTCTGATTATGTTTGCCATATAGAGAATCATATTTCCAACTTGCTTGATCAAAAAGTTGCATATTACGCAAATGGAAACGTATACCTTGACACATCTAACATCAAAACATACGGCATGCTGTCAAAACAATCAAAAGACCAACTCCAACTTCATAGGCTGGATATGGGACCTAACAAGAAGAATCCTGAAGACATAATGTTGTGGAACTGTTCAGAAGATTTTGAGTTCTCGTGGCCAAGCAAGTTTGGAAAAGGGATCCCATGGTGGCATATTCAGGATACTACGGTTGCATTGGAGAACTTTGGCATCAATTATGACATACATGGAGGAGCAAGAGAGCTTTTGTATCCGCATCATGAAGCACACCTTGCGCAGTATAATATGCTTTCAACATGTGAGAACCCAATTAAGATATGGATGCATGTGGGACTAGTTCTATCAAATGACGAAAAGATGTCCAAATCAATAGGAAACGTTGTGTGGTCGAGAGATCTGGTACAAAAATACGGCCAGAATCTATTGCGTCTTTACTTGTTCTCTAGACATTATCGCGATGATGTGAATTTTACCGAAAGCCAAATTGCAGAAAAAAAGCCATTTCTGAACAAAATCTATCTTACAAATACAATGACATCTAATAAAACAGATCCAAGTCTTTCTAAATTACTTGACGAGTTCCTTGTTGCATTAGATGATGATCTTAATTCCCCAAAAGCACTTGAAATATTTGAAAATATGTGTTCCAAAGTAATTGAAGGAAAAAGTCTTAGCTCTTATGATTTTGAACGGATATGTCAAGTACTAGGAATAGAGATCTGATTGTACGCATAGAGGAAACTGACAGTGCCTTTACAGTCCTCTGGAGCAATCTGATAAATCTACAATGTGGAAGGTTTTTTGTCAATGAAGAATTACCAAATGACATTTTCTTTAACAAGCTTACTGACCTAACCTGCATAAGCGACCAGACAATAGACGGCGCAGTTACACTTGCTAGGAGATACCATACAATTCCATATGTATATGCACTAAACAACCAAAAACTTGAAGAAAAGCTAGTTGCAAAAAATTTCCACCTACGTGACACGCAACATGTCCTAACCAAGAATCCAGACATGACGTTAAACTCTTCTGCTTACATGATATCAAACAATGAATCTATGCTGTGGTCTACAATATTCTGCCAAGCATATGATTGTCATGATTGGATTACTTCAGTAGATAAGATTGTAAGACAATCAATTGGCCCAATAGAATATTACATTGACAAATCTGCAAGCTCCTGCGTGGCCTTGTACGAAAATAACTCAATATTGGGACTTTACTGCCTTGGAACTATGCCAGACATGAGAAGAAAGGGACTTGCGGCTTCGCTAATTGGTTTTGCTCTTAACGAAGTCAAAAGGCGCAACCTAGAGTTGTTAATGCTTGAGACTTATGGTTTGGATGGATTGCTTGATTTTTACTTGAAACTAGGATTCAAAGAGGAATATAAAAAAAATATCTATACTATTTGATCTTGGAAAGCAATGCAGAGTAGAGAAATGGAAGAATAGTTGTTGCTTCTGCATGTATGGTTGTTTGTTTTGCATTTTGGGTCACCTTGCCCCATGATATTGCTTCCCGTACAAGTGCGCCGCTTAGACTTCCATCAAACTCTTGTGCAGTTGTAATATACACCGCATAATCCAATCCATCTCTGTATTGATTCCACCACAACGTATGGTGTTTTGAGATTCCACCACCAATCATTAATGCACCAGATTTTTTTGCCTTGAAGATTAATCCTGACAACAAATCTCCATCTGCAGCTACATTTAATCTAAAGTCACTATGTTTTTGCGTAAACATCCAAATCTGACTGCCTACGGCACCATCCATTATACCTGGAACTACTACAGGTATGTTGTTTTTGTGTGCCCAATACAGAAATGAATCCTCTCCAAGGTTAGACCCTATTGCCTTGCAAACTTCGTGTGTCGACATTTCCTTTTTTCCACCTGAATATTCCTTTTGTAAAAAAGATTGAACCTTTTCTTCAATCAACGGACCATAACTTTTTAGCGGGACCAACACGTTTCCCAGTCTGTGAATTTTCTTGTCTGCTAGCTCGCTATCATCAAGGGTAAAAGATCCCTCCAAATAATCAGAATAATGCCTTGCAATATCATGATCAAGAGCACCACAAGTGGTAATGATAACATCACACATCTTGTTTTTTACCATGTCAGTAATTATTCCTCGAAGCCCTGTTGACACCACAGCGCCAACAAAAGATAGGAACTTCAAACATTGCTTGTCTTCAATCATTGAACAAAGAATGTTTAACCCATCAGCAAGATTCCGTGACTCAAATCCGCCAGATTTTGACATTTGATCAAATATTGTATCTACGGTGTCACCTTTTTTTACCAAGATGTCTTTTACCGGCCTGCCTGATTTTGTCACACGTCACAATTCATTCTGGGATATAAAATCCTCTGCCTGAGCGAATCACAATTAATATGTAGGTGTAATTTGGTATCTATCGAATAAGTTGGGAAAGATCAAGATTGCCATAGCAGGTGTGGGCAACTGTGCATCTGCACTAATTCAAGGTGCAAAATACTATACTGATAATCCTCATGACAATGTAGGCCTTACTGCATACAACTTGGGTGGATACGAGCCAAGAGACATCGAGGTAGTAGCTGCATTTGACGTTGCAGATACAAAAGTTGGGAAAGATATCTCAGAGGCAATATACGCAAGACCTAACAATACCATAACAGTTGCTGAGGTGCCTCATACAGGGATAACAGTCCAACGCGGACCAACAAAGGATGGATTGGGTAGGCACCTAAGTAGGATAGTTACACCCTCGCAGGAACCAGAAGTAAACATAAAAAAAGTATTGCAAGATGCCGGTGCTGAGATGCTTGTAAATTACCTTCCTGTTGGGAGCACAGAGGCCGTAAGACACTATGCGAGTCAAGCACTTGAAGCAGGAATTGGATTTCTTAACGCTATTCCAGTATTTATCGCATCAGAACCAAAATGGCAGCAGATGTATTCAGACAAAAAGATTCCTCTGGCGGGAGACGATGTAATGAGTCAGCTTGGCGCAACAGTAGTTCACAAGACACTTGTCAAGCTCTTTGTGGACAGGGGAGTTCTAGTGGATGGTACATATCAGTTGAACATTGGGGGCGACATGGATTTTTACAATATGCTTGATGAAGAGAGGCTTGAAGACAAAAGAATAAGCAAGACTAGTGCAGTAAAGGCTATGGCAGACTATGACATACCAATGAGGATAGGCCCGAGTGATTATGTTGATTTCATTGACAATGAAAAGATCTGTTACATCAACATAGAAGGTAAGTACTTTGGAAAGATACCTATCAAACTAGATCTAAAACTCAAGGTAATTGACGCCTACAATAGCGCAGGAATAATGATTGATGCAATACGTGGATTGAAAATAGCACTAGATCGAAAACTTTCTGGACCAATGACTAGTATTTCGTCTTACTGCTTCAAGCATCCTCCGATACAGCTGCCATACACTGATGCAAAGAAGGCCTTTACAGAATTTGTCGAAGGCAAACGAGAAAAATAGTTCATGCGTTAGTAATATTGTTGTTAGTCTAGTCAACGAAACTTGTCAATAATCTGTTATCTCGCATGCATGATCACAGGTTTTATTGGTACACATACGCAAACTGGAGATCTTTGGGTTCAAATCGTTTGGATATAAGAATACGCTAGTCAACTTTGAGCCAGGCCTTGTGGCCATCTCTGGTGCCAATGGATCTGGTAAAAGCAACATACTAGATGCAATTTCTTTTGCTCTTGGGGAAAACTCGCCCAAGGTAATGAGGGTGGACAAGTTACGTTCGTTATTACACGATGTAGATAACGCTCACCATGGTGCAAAGATAGCACGGGTAAGCTGCCACTTTGATAACTCTGATAGAAAGATCCCAGTTGACTCAAATACAGTTACAATAACAAGGGAAATGGACGAGTCTGGCGAGAATATCTACTATCTGAACCAAAAAAAGGTACTAAGAAATTACATTTTGGATCTACTAGAGATAGCAAACTGTGGGATACACAAGCTAAACATAGTACAACAAGGTACAATTACAAGGATCTCAGAGTTCAACGCTGAAGAGAGAAGGAAAATAATTGAAGATATTATAGGACTTGCCTATTTTGATGAAAAAAAGACAGAAGCACTAAAACAACTTGATGAGGCAGATAGAAGACTTGAGATAGCACTTGCTAGGATGGATGAGATAAAGAAACGTATTGATGAGCTGGAGGCAGAACGAAACAGTCAGCTAAGGTATGACTTTTTGGACAGGGAACTGAAGAGACTCTATGCCATCCAAGCATCCAATAAACTACGTGATATCGATGCTCAAAAAATATCCAAGGAGCGAAGTCTTAATGCAATCCAGTCTGAATATGATAAACTTGACGAACAGCGTAACCACTTAAAAGAGGAAATAAAGAAGATTGAAGAAGAAAAACAAAAGTTCATGGAAGAGGTCAATGCATATAACATTGCCAAGGCCAAGATAGATTCTGAACTCTCAACTGCTATGCACCAATCTGAAGAGGTAAATAGTAAGCTAGCTACTGGTGCAAGAAGAATTATGCAAGTAGATGCTAGGCTGCCAGAAATTCATGCCGAACTAGAAAAATTTCATGAACAACGTCTTATTTTAGAGTCACAAATCACAGAACTGAAAAATTCTATACAAGTAATCAATGAATCAAAAAAGAATACAAACGCTGAGCTAACATCTGTCGATTCTGAAATAAACCAAACACTGAGACAGCAGTCTCATGTCACAAGTAACAAACTCAAAACTGACGAAAAAATACGTGACCTTACTAGCACGCTAAATGACGCAAAACTTTCTATCTCAAAACTAGAACATGAACGGCTAGACATAAAAAACAAGATCGAGCAGAATTCACTCAAGACAACTGCATTGCTCGATGAGAAAACAAAACTACTTGACCTTGAACAAAAGCTCAGGCAAGTAAGATCAGGCCATGAATTGGCAATAAATGAACTAAAATCTAGACTCTCTGATTTGCGCGAAAAACGTACCAAGGCAGAAAAAGATATTGAAGAGACCACAATAATTTTTGAAAAGGCAAGCAAAGCTGCAGCACAATATGAAGCAAAGATCAAAGTTGTGAAGGAAGTTATGCATGAAGATTACTCAATTGCAAAACTCAAAGAGGATTCTAAAAGATTAGGGATTCAAGGTCTTGTCTATGAGTTATTACTATGGGAAAAACAATATGAGAGGGCAATTCTGTCCGTTGGTTCTGATTGGCTAAAGGCGCTTGTCGTAAATGATTTTGCCACCCTGCTTGGAATAGCAGACTTTGCTCAGCAAAAAAAACTCCCAAAAATTAGAATTATTCCCTTGGATGCAATTTCAAATCATAAAGTGGTTATCAAACAAGAGGAAGGAATACTTGGAATACTCTCAGATTTTATAAAATGTGATGAAAAACTAGAGCCTCTCAAAAACTTTATCTTTGGGAATATTGCCCTTGCAAATTCTAAAGAGTCAGCCTATGCATTGTCAAAAAGAGGCTACAAGGCAGTCACACTTGAAGGACAGTTCTTTGAGGCAGATGCAAATGCTGTGATTGTAGACATGAATTCAAAGATCTCAAATCTTACAAAAATAATACTTCTTAGCACATCTGTAGACGGACTGGTTCAATCTCTAGAACTATTAAAGAGATTTATTCAAAATAAGCAAGTACAAATAAAGAAGATCGAGAGGATAACAAGGAGCCTAGAGAGTAGATACAATTCTTCAGAGACGGGGCTTGCTAATACAGACCTCAGCCTTACAGATGTAAAAACAAAATTAAAGACAATATCTATGTCGCTAGATCAGCTGTTCTCAAGGATATCGCAACTCCAACGCAGAGATGAAAGCATATTAGTGGAATTTACAAAAACTGAATCTTATGTCACATCATTGGAAGAAAGAATTGCACTAACCAAAGAAAACTATGCTGAAGAAGAACAAAGAAGAATAGCTACCATGATCTCTTCACTAAACGAGAAGCGTTCTATTCTATTGAGTACACAGAGTACTATCTCAACCGAATTTCGTGAATTAACTACGAAACTTACAGAGCTTACCAACGAAGAGAACTCGCATAAAGCAAACATGAGGCGCTTGTCAGAAGAACAATCCTCTCTAAATCATGAAAAGTCTGATCTAGAAGTGCAATCAAGAGTACTGTCAAAGGAAAAGGAAAGCATTGATGTATCATTAGTGCTATTAAGAGAAAAAGAACAACAATTGATATCCACGTCTGGAACCTCTGTGTCAACACTCAAAGAATATGACTCTAAGCTGAAGGGCCTCTACGAGTCCGAGAGGGCAATAACAAAAGAGGTCAATGGATTGGAAAGACAGTCTGACTCTATTTTGCGTGACATAAAGGATCTTGGAGAAAATGAGACAAGAATACACAAAACACTGCTTTCATACGGCTATGAGATCTTGCTTGAATCATTTGATGTTGATCAAATCCTTGTTGAACTGGAAGCTGAGAAGAAAAAGATGTCTGGTTCCCTTAACACCAGAGCGCCTGAGACTTATGTAGAGGTCTCAGAAGGATACCGTTCAATGTCTACAAGAAAAAATGAACTTGAAACAGAGCGCAACTCTATAGTAAAATTTATTGAAGAAATAGACAAGGACAAGAGGCAAACATTTTTGGAGTCTTATGATAAAGTAGACAAAGACATTCGTGAGATATTTAATAAGATGACTGGTGGAAATGCTTGGCTTGAAATCCAAAATGAAGACGATATATTTTCATCAGGCATCTCGTACCTTGTACAGTTTCCAGACAAACCAAAACGAGAATCTACATCAATCAGCGGCGGAGAAAAAACTCTTGCAGCAATTACATTTCTTCTTGCACTTCAAAAACTTAAGCCTTCTCCATTTTATCTACTTGACGAAGTTGATGCCCACTTGGACGCACTAAACACAGAAAGACTATCTAGAATACTAGAAGACAGATCTGGTGGAAGTCAGATTATCATGGTGTCATTAAAGGACTCCGTAGTGCAAAAGGCAACCCTGATCTACGGTGTATTTCCAAGAAACGGCATTTCCCATGTTGTGTCACACAGAATCTCTGGTATACAACAAGTGGCAAACTAGTTTATTTCTACAAAACAAGCAACGTATCTGTGATTGTCAACCTCTTCAAGGGTGGGTTCTTGTTTGCATTTTTCAATAGCATAAGGACATCTTGCTCTAAATCTACATCCTTTGTATGTGTCAATCTTTAGAGGCTCGTTGATACGAATTCTTTTCTCCTTGTGTAAATTATCAGGACTTGGCTCCGAAATAGAATCAAGAAGTGCTTGCGTGTAAGGATGTCTTGGTTGTAACAACACTTCGTCGATGGGACCCGCCTCAACAATCTTGCCAAGATATAGTATTGCAATCTCATGTCCAACATATTTTGCAGTAGCTAGATCATGTGTTATGTATAGAAATGATATATCATGCTTGTCCTGCAATTCTTTTATCAATTCTAAAATTCCAAGCCTTACTGAGACATCAAGCATTGAAACCGGTTCATCAGCTATGACCAATTTGGGCTTGGTTGCAATTGATCTGGCAATTGCTACTCTCTGTCTTTGGCCACCTGATAGCATATGTGGATATTTTAATGCTATCTCCTGTGGATCTAGCTTAACGTCACTTAGAGCAGAAAAAACCAATTCTTTTCTCTCATTTGGTCTTCCAATGTTGTGTATATCTAGCGGTTCTCTTACTGCGTCCAAGATCTTCATTCTAGGATCTATCGATGCATAAGGATCTTGGTATATCATTTGACATTCAGTTCGCATCTTTTTGAGTATGGTAGTGGAGTTGTCTATTTTGATACCATCAAAAACTATCTCGCCTGAATCTGGCTCAATTGCACGTAATATTAAACGAGCAATGGTTGTCTTACCAGACCCTGACTCACCGGCTAGTACTAGTGTTTGACCTTTTTTTACTGAAAACGATACGTCATCTACTGCTCTTATTGTCTCTTTTTGACGAGAAAATTCACCTTTTACAAAGTATTTTCCCAAGTTCTTCACGGAAAGAACCTCTTTCATCGTACCATTACTTGTTTATCAAGTATATCAAGAAAACGCGGAGAGTCGCACACAACAGATCTATGAAGGCAGAAGAATAATCTAACTAGTGCTGTCTGGGCCGATCACTTGGTCAAATTCTGACTAGCGCAAAGTTTTAAAGGCTATGATATATCATACTCAAACGTGAACATGCGACTCCTGTCCGTAGTGATGATTGTAGGTTTAGTTCTAGGTGGAGGTTCTGTTTACCTAAGCAAAGTTGCATTTGCTGACGATCCTTGGTCTCAGATTGAACAAAGGGAGCTGGTTGCTCAGAAAACTGCTGCTTTGGTTTATTCAGACAAGTACCTCTATAACGATGTGAACGGATCACAAAGAAACTGGTCAGGCTTATCTTATTCTACAACAGATGAGAATACTAAAGGACGTGATATCCCAGCGGCTTCACAGGCATCATTACAGAATGCCATGTCGGGATTTAGTCCGTACTACGAACAACAACTCAGTTCATCGCAACTGACAAACTATACAGGTTTGAATAGTACAACAACTGATGAGCAAGGAAGGGATAGAAATGCCTTGATTGCTGAAGGAAGATCTGTGTCGTTAAACGATTCGCAATCTATTGTTTCTGCGTTGGCACGAATAGATGAGGCATATACTAATCTACAAGACAATGGTACTACAAATGAACAATCTCCTGATAGAGAGGCCCAGATAGAGAAGACTAGGGAAGCAATGGAGATACAGGCAACTTCACTTGTCAATGATCTTGCAAGAATTGATACTGGATATCTGAATCTACAATACAATGGTACTACAAATGAAAATACTCAAGGTAGACAGCTGACCACAGATGAAGCATCTTCTCTGAACAAAGCCATACAGATATTCCAAGAGATTCATGCCAAGGCACTTGCGGCAACCTATTCAACTAATTATGTAGGACTAAATAGCACTACTACAAATGAACACAATACAGACGACAGAAATATGCAAATTGAGACTGGAACTGAAGTGGCATTGCAGAACGCATTAAACATATACAATGCATATTACAACGGTGCAGGTCTCAACCAGACTACATATTCTCACTAGATTAATTTTTTATTTTATTCTATTCATAGAGCCAACATGATGTGTATCCTGTCTTAATTTTGATCATGGGCGGCATTTTTTTACATTTTTCCATTGCTTGTGGACATCTGTCATAAAACCTGCACCCAGCAGGAGGGCTAACCAAGTTAGGTGGATTGCCCTTTAGAGATGTTATCTCGGATTTACCCTTGATCTTTGGTACAGATCTGAGCAATGCCTGTGTATAAGGGTGCTTGGGGTTTGAGTAAACCTCTTGCAGAGTACCAAATTCTACAATCTGTCCTGCGTACATTATTGCAACCTTGTCTGCGATCTCAGAGATTATGCCGAGGTCATGGGAGATTAACATGATGGATGTATTTTTTTTCAGTTTTTTAAAAATGTCTAGGACTTGGGCTTGCGTAAGCATATCAAGTGCAGTTGTAGGCTCATCGGCAATCATCAGTTTTGGCCTTAAAAGCAATGCCATAGCAATTACTACTCTCTGTTTCATGCCTCCGCTAAGCTCGTGGGGAAATTTGTCTAGTACCGATGAATCAAGCCCAACCAAATCTATGGTATTCTCTATTGTTTTGATATGATTGTCATTATAATCATATGTCTTCAAGATCTCCTTAAATTGCTGCTTTATTGGAAAGACGGGATCTAATGAGCTCATTGCTCCTTGAAAGACCATGGATATCTCTTTCCAGCGCATTGTTTTGGTAAACTCTACCTCTGTCATATTCACTATGGACTTGCCATCTAGCAATATGTCTCCTGAAACTATCTTTCCACCGGAGGAAGATCTGATAATTGCAAGCCCCAGGGTGCTTTTTCCACATGCACTCTCACCCACTACCCCAATTGACTCCTTGTCATCAAGAGAAAAGGAGACACCATCCACAGCTTTTACAGTTGAGTTTCTTGAATGGTATTGAACTTTGAGCTCCTCAACAGAAAATGTAGCCATGGATCAACCTATGTAACACGGCTAGATTTGTTTTTTGAAAGGCATGTGAATCGCAGGCAGATCTTGTAACTATATAGATCATGTGTCCTATATGCATCAGACATTTAACTATGAAATCTTAGAGTAGCCACATGACTCAGTGGATGACTTGGATCAAGTCCAACGAAAAGGAAATTTTATCGCTGTTAAACGCTCTGGCATGCAAGGCAGAGGAAGCAGCAAAACTGTTGGTAAGTATATTTGATAACTTTGAAAAATTAGACGAGAATCATACCCAGATAAAAAAGATAGAACGAGAAGCTGACGGACTGACACATTCTGTCTTTGAGGAACTAAATAAAACATTCATCACACCACTTGACAGGGAAGATATATCCCGTATTGCTTCCAAGACAGACGACATTATTGATTATATTGAAGGCATATCTGGCAGAATTGTCAATTTCAAGATAAAAACGCCACCTCCATACATGCTGGAGTTAGCAAAGGAGCTACAAAATGCTGCCAAAGAGATCAACCTTATGATTACAAGCCTGAACAAGTTAAAGGTCAATAAATCAATAATTGCCCACTGTCGCGCAGTCAGTGTCATAGAGCATAACGCTGATGATATATACAGAAAGGCTGTGGGGGAACTGCTGGAGACAACTGATGTTATAAATATTATAAAACTAAAAGACATCTACGAATCTTTGGAAGAGGCTTCAGATAGATGTCTTGATGTGGCGGATTCCATAGAAGACGTAGTTCTAAAGTACACATAGGCTTTTGTATGATTGGACTTGCTATTGGAGCCATAGTGGCAGCACTAGTTTTTGATTTCTTAAACGGCTTTCATGATGCAGCAAACTCTATTGCTACTGTAGTGGGAACAAGAATCTTAAAGCCACTTCCGGCAGTTGGTATCTCAGCCTTTGCTAACTTCATTGGACCGTTTCTTTTTGGCGTAGCTGTAGCAACTACCATAGGAAAAGGCATCATAAATCCAGACTTTGTAACACTCAACATAGTTGTAGGTGCCTTGGTAGGTGCCATAGTTTGGGATGTGATAACTTGGATTTTGGGACTACCGACTTCAAGCAGCCATGCACTAGTGGGGGGGATAGTGGGTGCTGGTTTGGCAGGCGCAGGAACCAAAGCAATAATTTTTGGCGGTCTACAAACTGTTGTAAAAGGAATTGTGATCTCACCAATAGCTGGCTTGGCAGTAGCGTTTCTGATTGCATTGCTGATAATGAAAATATTTGCAAAGACAAAACCGCATACAGTCAACTCTGTCTTTGGCCGTCTTCAGCTTGTCTCCTCTACATATTTCTCGCTAACACACGGTGCCAATGACGGCCAAAAAACAATGGGAGTCATAGCCCTTATTCTTCTTACGCAAGGAGTCATAACAAAATTTGAGATTCCATATTATGTGATAATAATGGCAGCAGCTGCAATGAGCCTTGGTACATTCTTTGGAGGGTGGAGGATAGTCAAGACAATGGCTATGAAAATAACCAACCTCAGACCCTATCAGGGATTTTCTGCAGAAACTGGAGCAGCTACAATTCTTGCAACACTGGCGTGGGCTGGAATACCTGCAAGCACAACTCATGCAATCTCTGGAGGCATAATGGGTGTTGGGGCTGTCAGGAGATTGGCTGCAGTTAGGTGGGGAGTAGGAAAAAGGATAGTGTGGGCATGGATAATAACAATTCCTGCAAGTCTTGCAGTATCATTTGCAATCACCTCAATGATAAATGGATTTCACTGATATACATCTACAGCAGAAAACCCAAAAATGTTATGGATGTACTATGATACACAACTTGCAGGGAATTTTCTTGCAGATCAAAAACAGTCTGGCTTTTGTTATTCCAGACCAATGACTAACGGTACGCATCATACTTCGATTGTAGTGATAAAGTCAGAATTGATAGTGACCAATACATTAATCAAAAATGCAAATAAAACCTAGATCAGACTTTTATGTGATGAATGAATATATTATTTATGGGCGCTAACGGGTCTGGAAAAGAACACGGATTGAGGATTTTAAAAGGATTAAAGATAGTGCTCAAACACTTTGTGCTTGATTTTGACGATCCTGTAAAGGACAAGGAGCCAAATTTTCAATCTAAAGAATAGAATGAACTTGGAAAATATCCGGTAGAAATATGGCCATAATTCATGATATGAAGTCACAGGTAGCTTCATGACAATAATGAATGATTAACTTTAATTCAAAATACAAGTAAAAATAATTGTACACTATATCTTCATTAATCTTGCTTACATGAATTCGCCATGGTAAATCTGTGCTCACTCGGGTTGGCTAAGGAAATCATTGTAAGAGTTGTTAGTATTACATTCATCTTTGTGCTAATTGCCTATCTTCTCATACAAAAAACAGG
>JASHOW010000024.1 GCA_030038445.1 Nitrosopumilaceae archaeon | reverse complement strand
GGTTTTGCACAACTTGCATATTCAGACCAGCAGCAGGCATTACTTCTTACCGTACAGCCTGTAATAACCCCAACATTGATCAAGGCACCACCAATTGTGACAGGTACTGTCACAGACATGAACGGTATAGCAGTCAGTAATGCAACAGTTATCGTTACAATATCGGCAAAGCAGATACAGACAAATACAGACGGACAAGGAAGTTTTTCAGTTAACCTTCCAAAGCTACGTGTGGGCGAATATGTTATAGAAGTCCAAGCATCAAAGGGCCCATACATTGGCACTTCTAGCTATGTAGAATATACTGCTGATACTCCATTTGGAAAGCAGGCAGCTGCGCCTCCTCTGTACTATGATAATGATACACTATATCTTGGAACCGTCAAGTATTGGAATTCCAATGCTGCAGACTGTACCATTGCCATTTCTGGCTCCCACAAGGATATCAATCAGGCCTGTGATCCCGCAAAGCTGGGACTTGGCAATCAGGTGTCAAGCTTGTCGCAGTCCCTCTTGTCTGTGATGCAGTTTGATGGCGCCTTTAAGATCTTTCCAGCTAGTGTATACTACAATGCAGTGAGACTTGCACCTCAGCTAGTTCCAGCAGACCTAAATCAGACTTGGAATTCTGAATAGTGCAAAAAAGATAAAATTATCTGAAAATAATCTTATTTCAAGTGAGAACCTTTTCCTTGAATTATGGCGCAAGTCCTAAGATTTCTTTTTTACCAGAAAGAAGCCAATCAAAAATAGCGTGGCGCTGAGAAGAAAAGAGGTCAGGTTTATGACAAGATAGCCAAGACCCAGAATGGATATTGGCACATACAGTGTCGGTATGCAGAACCCGTGAATAAAAGTGTCACATGTTGGATATCGTTTTTGAAGTACATTGGTTATTGATGTAGATTGTCTAGTAAGGGCGCCAATAACGTATGGTGACAACAGCAGAACAAGCCCTAAGATTGACTTACGGTCAAACTTGCCTATTTTGTTTGCAAGGCTTGTAATTAAAAATCCTAGTTTTTTAATCATTGATACAGTCGGCCTACACAAGAGAATTATATCTTCGCTTCATGTGGATTTGTAGGATAGACAAGATTTTAACTGTGTAATCACCCATTGACTACGACAATTTGCTTCTGACATATCGGTTCTCTGTGTAGATCGCCTATAGTACAGCAAACTATTTGTGCTAGATTGTGCATATTATATTCAAGTAGGGAAATAGACCACATTTGGTGGGTTCTGCCCCATCATGGTGGAAATTTATTTCCAAGATCTGTTGAATCTTGAGTTTTGATACTGGCAAGAGAGATTGTTCAAACTAAACAAGAGTTATCTAAAATACATATCTGATGTGTCTGATAATAAATGAGAGAAGAGTTCCAACCATGCTCAAACAGAAGCAGACCCACAATTACTGCCATGGTAATTGACGACGATGTAGATACAGCATCAGTTCTGACTTATTTTTTACAGATAAAAGGCATCACTGTAGTTGGCGAGGAATATGACGGAGCAGAGGCAGTCAAGACATACAAAAAGCTGTTACCCGATGTAGTATTTTTGGATGTAATAATGGAAAAACATGATGGATTTTACACACTAGAAAAGATAAGAGAGATACAATCAGATGCCATAGTCATACTGATAACAGCAGATGTGACAAAAGAGACTCGAGAAAGACTGGAAAAACTGCATGCGTCTGCCATAATTTACAAGCCGTATGATATCAACGAGGTAATGGATACGGCAAACAAGCTGGTACTCAAGCTAAAACGCGAGTTGGTAGAGGATATCAACTCCAAAAAGGCTCAGCTTCGAGAACTGAATTTTATACTCAAAAACCACTTACATAAATCTGAAGCAGGCAAAAATCCTCGTGCGCAGTATTTTGATGAAAAAGAAAAATGGGTTAATTAACCAGAATTCTGAAAAAATCGTGGTATAAATCTGACAATCATAATCAAAAGATTTGGAGATGATTTGAGCCAATCATGTGCCTTTGAGAACTTAATGACTCTCAATTCCAAGATCGGCTCTCTACCTAATGATTGCTGTTCTCATGATTTCCATTACTTTGGGAATTTGCTGGGGCTATCACGGTAACGGTATTAGAACCAATGTTCCCAATGTATACATTGCCATTTTCCGTGTCAACAACTCCACGTGCCGGACTATCAAGACCTGATAATGTCTCCACAACAGTGTTTGTAGGACTATCTATTACGGATACTGTGCCCGAAGACGAATCTCCAACGTAAATGTTGTCGTTTGTTTTGTCAATGGTCACTCCTATTGGGCCTGACCCTACTGATATGGTACCCAACACCATATTCTTGGAGCTGTCAATTACAGATACGGTGTTATCTCCAAAGTTTGCTACGTATAGGTTGCCATTTTTCTTGTCAAATGCAACATCGATTGGATCGGTCCCAACCGTTATCGTGCCTGTTACGGTATTTGTTGAGCCGTCAATTACAGATAACGTACCATCGAAAAAGTTTGTCACATAGATCTTATTGTCCTTCTCGTCCACTGCAACAGAGTTTGGACCTGTCCCAACAGATACTGTGGCATTAATGGTATTTGTTTTTGTGTCAATGACTGATACGGAACGCGAGTTTGTGTTAACTACATAAAGGCGGTCATCTTCGGTATTAAAAGCAACGCCAATAGGTCCAGCCCCCACAGTTATAGTTCCAGTTACCTTTCCTGTCTTTGCATCAATTACGGATACGGTATTTCCTCCAAAAGATGTTCCGGTGTTTGCAACATAAATGTCACCGTTCTTTTCATCAAATGCTACACCCTGTGGCCCGTTTCCTACCGTTATGGTATTTGATACGGTGTCTGTCCTGCCATCAATTACAGATACCGTTCCATCTGCGTTGTTTGCGACATAGACATTATTGTTATCCTTGTCAAATGCTAGCATCTCTGGAGTATTTCCAACGGAAACTGTCCCGACTATTGTATTCATGTCATCAATATCTGGATTTTTGATCTCGATGTGACCCTTGACTGTTCCAGAGTTTTGGTATACTACATTACCTGTGCCGTTAGTTACGGTTATCGAAAACGTGTCATGGTCTCCTGTCTTGTCTGGGTCCGTGATTGACACCAAGAATGTGTTTGCTGTGTCATGGACATCGTATCTGTCATACCTGTCATATGCTCCGGTGCCAACAAATGTTGCCTGCGATATAGTTGGGTTGATTGAGAGGAATGTTATGTTATTGCTCTCAAGGTTCAGTTGGACATATTGGTCATGGTATTCGAATGTTCCATGTATTGGGTTTGTCTTGCCAAGATCAGAGTGGACCTCAAACCCAAAGTCTGTTCCCTTGCCTATGTTTCCACCACCTGTCACCCTTCCGCCAGTAGGGTTCGCAATAGCACCAAGGCCTGAGATTACTCCCATGGTTGGGTTTCCATCAAAGGGGCCGTTGTCTGTTATCTTAAATGTCATAGTATTTCCAGACACCGTTACTGGTATTGGGATCCATACACCACCTATCAATTTGAAATATTGCGACTGGCTGGGCAGCATGGTAGGGGATGTCACCGTTACAGTCACAGATGTGGCAGGTGTAAACCCTGTAACATCCCACGAGAAGAACCCTAGCGGATAATTGCCTGGTGGAGGTGGCGTTGTAAGACTTGATTGTGGTATTGAGTTCAGATTTGTGAATCCTCCATTGCTTGCAGTAAATGTAATCTGTCCTCCTGATGGTAATGGGATCGAGTCAGTCGGGGCCGCGTATATTACAGATACCTCAGATATGGCAACAAGTCCTGCCGAGTCTGTTACGTTGACCTGAATAGTGTGAGATCCAAGTGATAGAGCATTTGTGGTAAACGACCAGTTCACATTTGGTCCTGGTGTTATCTTTGATACTACAGATACAGCGCCTGAATCGACCTTCCATGATATTTTTGATATTGATACAATATCTGATGCTGTACCAGATACTGGTACTGTCGCAGTTTTCACAATTGCGTTGTTACTTGGTGATGTAATTGATAGCGTTGGAGGAATCTTGTTCTGTACATTGACATCAAATGTTCCTGTTGCCTTGTTGCCATGGGCATCTGTTGCAGTGCATGTTACAGTTGTATTTCCGTATGCAAATGTGCTGCCAGACGTAGGACTGCAGACCGGAGTTACTGGCCCATCAACTAGGTCAGTTGCATTTGCCTTGTATGATATTGTAGTTCCTGATGGTCCTGTTGCCTGAGCCGTGATCTGTGTTGGTAGCTGTAGAACAGGTGGCGTAGTATCAGTTATTGTTATCTTTTGGTAAGAAGTAGCAGTATTTCCTGCCAGATCTGTTGCTAAATATTGGATTTCAGTAGTTCCTACTGGATAGTTTGCTGTTGCATTGTTTATCACAGTTACAGATCCATCTACTGCATCAGTCGCAGTTGCAGTTCCCAATGTCACGCTTGTCAGAGGACCTGTAGCTTCCTGTGTTACATCAGGTGGCACTGTAATGACAGGAGGCATGGTATCTATTGCTATGTGAACAAGATTTGGCGATTCTACATTTCCCGCGTTGTCAGTAGAGTTGAAGGTAAGCGTATGGTTGGTATCACCTGTAACTGTAAACGGCACAGAGTATGTTGTCTGTGCACCTCCATCAAGGGAATATGTTGTTGATTTTACGCCAGAGCCGCCAGAGTTGTCAGTAGCGTTTAGCGATACAGAAACTGGCGATGTATACCACCCATTGGTTCCGTGTGTACCTGATAATGTTGCGGTGGTGATTGGCGGTATAGTGTCTGCAGGCCCTACTGCAAGTGGCTCACCGAAATAGGTAACAAAAACGCCTGGCGAGTCAAGAGGTATGTTGCCGCATATCGTATTTCCATTTGTAGATACGTCTGATGCAACATCCCAAGATAACACAGCTGTAGTGCTATTAATGTAGAGATATTGTAGAGTAAGACCATTCACGCTTGACTGTGTTGTAATGCAAGTCCTTGCAATTCCAGCAGGCGGTATAACATTGTCTTGCAAAAGATTCTCTTGGAATCCCAGGCTGTAATAGTTTGTTCCTTGTCCAAGAGCAGGCGCATCTTCATAGGGGCCAGTCATTGAGGCAGTTTCAATGTGTACCTTTGTGCCATTAGTAGCGTTAGAACCACTAATTGCTACACTCATATCAGTGATAGGAGAACTTGCAGATGCATTTCCACCATTAAAGGAAGTTAGTTGTGAATCAAAGTTAATGACATTGACTAGGTGGAACGGTTGTGAGAGTGTATCTCCCAATGGATCTGATATTGAAAACACACTGTTAGGTCCACCCAGTGGTATAAACGCCTGGCAGGAAAAGGCACCGGATCCTGGGACGATATAATTGTTAACACTTTCAAAGGTAGTATGACAGCTATCAGATGTGGGGGCACCATTGAACAATATGGATAATTCTGAAGATGGCTCAAAGCCAGATCCATTAAAGTTAACAACAGAGCCTGCAGAGCCAGAGGATGATGAGAACGTTAGTTGCAATACACTAAGTAGCGTGGTAAAGTTGTCACCGGTGTTACCGGTAGCAGTTACGTTGTATGCTCCCCCTGACACATTAGGTACAGTAAATGCGCAGTCAAACATACCTCCTGCCGTCGGACATCCTGACGAGGGGGTAATGTCAGTACCGTTAAACAATATCTTGACAGATGTATCAGAGCTTGAGAAGCCTCCACCTGCAATAGTAACAGAGGATCCTACCTGAGCAAACTTTGTGCTAAGTGTTGTACCAATGACGGAAAATTCTGTAGATGCTACGTCGTCAAAATTGCCAGATGCTTGAAGATTGTATGTTCCTGGCGGTATATTGCCTGGCACGCTAATATAACAGGAAAATGTGCTGGAATTACCAAATCCACTCCAAAATGACTGGCAAGCGCCATTACCCAGTAATGTGTTAACACTAGTACCATCAATCTTTAGATATATGTAGGAATCACCGCCAGAAAAGCCAGAACCATTGACAAATACATTTGTATCAACAGTGCTCGAAGATGGTGTGACAGATATTGCAGGATATTCTGTGAATACGGCAGAGGCAGCATCACCATTGTTACCTGTTGCATTTACAATATAATTTCCTGCAACAAGTGGTGATGGTACAGTAAGAGAACATGAAAATGATCCACTAGAGATAGGGCAACCTGACGGCGGCGTCACGTTTTTACCGTTAAACGAGATTGTAGCAGATGTGTCAGAACTTGCAAAATAAGATCCAGTAACTGCAATAGAAGAATCCGACTTGAAAGTTAATGGCGACAGCGATGTTGGAGAAAGAAAAAGGGACGGATTTACCGTAAAGTTTACTGAGAAGCTGTCTCCAGTATTGCCGTTTATTGCAACAGAATATACTCCCTGTGATATTGGAGGTACGGTGAAACTGCATTCAAGTGCTCCCCCTGAAATGCTGCATCCTGATGGTGGTGTGACATTTTTACCGTTAAACGAGATTGTAGCAGATGTGTCAGAACTTGAGAAGCCTCCACCTGCAACAGTAACTGAAGAGCCAACTGTCCCATCTGGTGGATTAAGTTGCGTCTGTGGAAGAACTACAAATGGCGTAGAGAAACTATCTCCCGTGTTTGCTGTTGCAGTTATGTTCTGTATTCCACCTGCTGCATTTGGCACCATTACATTGCATGAAATAAGACCTGAGGATACCGGGCAT
>JASHOW010000023.1 GCA_030038445.1 Nitrosopumilaceae archaeon | reverse complement strand
CGATTTGCAAGCTCAAACTTGCTAAAATCCCATCGCGGATGCTTGCATACAATATAGTCAAGCGAGGGCTCAAAGCACGCGGTAGTAGTCTTTGTAATCCTGTTTACAAGCTCTGGCAGCCTGTATCCCATACCTATCTTGGCTGCCATGTAGGCTATTGGATATCCCGTGGCCTTACTTGCAAGTGCAGACGAACGAGAAAGTCTTGGATTCATCTCTATTGCAACATACTTGTCCGAGTCCATGTCAAGCGCAAACTGAATGTTGCATTCTCCCACTATTCCAACGTGCTTTGCTGCTCGTAGTGCCGCAGATCTTAGCATCTGGTACTCATGGTTGTTAAGTGTCTGCGATGGTGCAACCACAATGTTATCGCCTGTGTGAACCCTCATTGAAAGGACGTTTTCCATGTTACAGATTATGATGTTGTTTCCATCATAGTCTGCCATCACCTCATATTCTATCTGCTTCCAGTGGCCGACATATTCTTCAATTAATACCTGTCCAACAAGACTTGCATTAAGGCCTCGCGTCACAATCTCATGCAACTCAATCTCGTTGTGTGCAACGCCTCCACCCTTTCCTCCAAGTGTATATGCAACGCGTATTATTACCGGATATCCAAGCTCGTTTGCAATCTCTTTTGCCTGCTCAAAGTTGTATACGGTCTTACTTTTCAGTACGGGAACATTACATTCTATCATAGAATCCTTGAAGAGTTGCCTATCTTCTGTTGACTTGATTCCTGTAACCTGAGTTCCAAGCACTGTGACTCCATATTTTTTTAATACGTCCATCTCGTCAAGTTTTACTCCACAGTTCAGTGCAGTCTGCCCCCCAAATCCAAGCATGAGGCCGTCAGGTCTTTCAGACTCAATTATAGATGTCACATATTGTGGGTTTACCGGAATCGAGTAGACCTTGTCTGCAAATCTTGTGTCAGTCTGGATTGTAGCTATGTTTGGATTTACAAGAATGCTCTTGATTCCCTCTTCCTTTATTGCTTTGAGGCATTGAGAACCGGAGTAGTCGAACTGGCGGTCATTTTGTGACTTTCGCCTGCTTCTCCGATTTTTATTGCCCCGCTGCCAAGGACTAGAATTTTTTTTAGTGACTCATCTTTTGGCATTTTCCTCCCCTATGAGTTTCTTGAGCTCTTCAAAAACAAACATGCAATCAAAAGGTCCAGGCGAAGCTTCTGGATGAAATTGTACGGCAATTATCTTCTTTTCCTTGTGCCTTATTCCCTCTACTGTCCTGTCATCAGTATTTGAAAACCATAATTTGAAATCAGTCTTTTGCAGCGAGTCAGGGTCTATGCAGTATCCATGGTTCTGGCTTGTGACATAGACTTGATTGCTACCAAGGTCTATACAGGATTTGTTCTGTCCCCTATGTCCATACTTTAACTTGTAGGTGGTTGCCCCTCCTGCAAGGCCTAGAATCTGTGCGCCCAAACATATTCCAAGTGTAGGCACGTTCCTATCGATTAGCTCGCGTGCTGTCTGCATTGTCTTTGCACACTTGATAGGGTCGCCAGGACCGTTTGATATCACAACACCCTTTGGATTGTAAGAAAGGATATTTTCTATTGAATAATTCCATGGAACGCGTACTACCTTGTAGCCAAGATGTCGGACGTTTCGTAGTATCGCATTTTTGACGCCAGTATCTACTACCACCACAGATTCTTTGTCATTGCCATAAATTTGTGGCTCTTTTATAGAGACTGCACTCATGAACTCTTCATCGTTGTATTTTTTGGCAGATGCAAGTTTCTTTTTTAATTCCTGCTCGTCAATCTCTTTTTCCGATACCTCAAGGGCTGCCATCATGACTCCACTTGTGCGAAGTTTTGTCGTAAGGGCGCGTGTGTCTATTCCTGAGATTCCCGGAATCTTTTCATTGTATAGCCATTCGTCAAGTGTCATGACAAGATTCCAATGACTTGCAGTAAGTGATAACTCGTGAACCACGAGGCCACGCACTTGGATTCTGTCAGACTCGAGGTATTTTTGTATCCCATCATGATCCTTTGCCAAGATGTCAGGTATACCATAGTTTCCTACGAGAGGATACGTCAGTGTCAAGATCTGGCCACTATATGATGGATCAGTCAATGCCTCGGTGTATCCGACCATCCCTGTATTAAATACCGCCTCACCAAAGACAGTGGTAGAATAACCAAAACCTATTCCATCGAAAACTGTGCCGTCTTCCAAAACAAGCTTACCAAACTTCTCTACGTGTTTGGCTTTCTTTGTTGGAATTTCTGAGACCCTCAGCAACTGCAGAGTAATGAGAATTTAAGTTTTATGACAAAAGGCGTTTCCAAAATTTAGATCGTTTTCATGATTACATTTTGATACAAATGCAATCAACAACCACAGCACGAGGGATCTTCACAGACAGTTGCCATCTTCTCTCCTGCATTTACTATATCACTTATCAATTTTGATATTTCCTTGTTTGAGATAAAATACATTGTTGACTTGCCATTTTCCTTGGAATTTACTAGGTTGCATTGCCGTAGAGCCTTGAGATGGTGTGATATCAGCGGCTGGTCTTTTTTTAGCCTAAGGACCAGATCGTTTACTGACATTTCTTTGTTTTTTTGAAGTATCTCAAGTATGCTAAAGCGCGTATCTTCACAGATGCACTTGAGCAATGTCATACCATTCATATCAATTAAGATTTATATCAATCTACATTTATATAAATATTGCATGGGGACGTTTGGAACATCAAGACTTGAGAAGACAATCTTGTTTGTATGCGTTGAAAATGCTGGACGTTCGCAGATTGCAGAGGGCTTTTTTAGAAAATATGCCCCCAAAGGATGGTCTCCAGTAAGCGCTGGAACAAGACCGACACCTGAGATCAACCCTTTTGCCATAGAGGTTATGAAAGAAGTTGGAATTGACATCAGCAGACAGAATCCAAAAGAATTATCGGAAAATATCATTAAAAAATCTGTCTTGAGCATAAACATGGGATGCATGGGCAAGGCAGAATGTCCCGCGGTTTTCTTGGGAAGATATTTAGACTGGAATATTGAAGACACAAAATCAAAGCCAATAGAAAAAGTGCGCGAGATACGTGATATCATAGAAACAAAGGTGAAGGAGCTTTGCAAAATTCTGGAACAATGAACAAACTATCTGCAAATCAGAGGAGGTTTTTTGCAGAGATTGTTGGAACGTTTGTAGTAGTAGTTCTTGCAACGAGTTCTGTGGTACTTGATACAAAGTATGTTGGAATGTTTGGTTTGTGGTTTGTTGCACTATGTCCTGCTATTGCGGTTGCCCTCATGGTCTACCTGTTTGCCAAGACATCAATGGCTCACTTTAATCCCGCAGTGACCATTGGATTTTTGATAACAGGACACATGCCAAAAAATCTCCTATTCCAGTATCTTGTTGCAGAAATTATAGGTGCATTTCTTGGCTCCTTATTTGTAAGATATGTTATCGGTACGCAAGCAAGCCTTGGAGCAAATGTACCTAATTATTCATTTCCAATTCCTTTGATCTTTGGAATCGAAACGTTGGCCACCGCCCTTCTTATGGGAATTATCTTGATTGTCGTTCATACAAAGGGGCTCAAAGGGCTGGGTTGTATTGCAATAGGCGCGATAATTGGGGTAGACATTTTCTTTCTGTCATTTATCTCTGGGGCTTCAATGAATCCTGTAAGGTCCTTGGCCCCAGCAATATTTTCATGGCATCTTGGAAACCTATGGTTATACATGACAGCGACCTTTTTGGGTTCTGGTATTGTGGCATTTGTTTATAGAAGGAAATTTTCTACGCTAGATAATTAGAGGGCCGTCTGTCTCAGAATGGCTTTCGGGTTGCAACCATGTCCAATCTAGGCTACGATACAAAAAATAACTATATCTCAAATAACAAAACAGCAGATTAACCAGGTAAGCCCCAACATACCAAGTATGGTATTTATTAACAACTAAGTATGTAACTACTACCTATTTTAAATATAATGTTAGCCATTATAGAACTATGATAAAACCAATTAGAGCAAATGAACATTACAAGAGCGAGATGGGTTGGCTTACCACATATCATCACTTCTCGTTTGCAAACTATTTTAATCCAAAAAAGATGAACTTTGGACCATTACGTGTGTTCAATGACGACACAATACAGCCTGGAGCAGGATTTGATTTTCATTTCCACAGAGATATGGAGATCATAACATATCTAATTGATGGAGAACTAGAACACAGAGATGATCAAGGAAATCATGGAGTGATACACGCTGGCGAAGTTCAGAGAATGACTGCAGGTTCAGGCATCATGCACTCAGAGTACAACCACTCTTCAGAGCAACCACTAAGGCTTTTGCAGATGTGGATATTTGCAAACAAGAAGGGACTACAACCGTCATGGGAACAAAAAAAGTTTTCAAAAGAACAGCGAATAAACAGGATAGTACCGATAGCTACACCTGAAAACACACCAACACCTAACAACGCATTGCAGATACATCAGGACGCTTCGCTCTATCTCTCCTCGTTGACTGCTAGTGGCCAAGTAGAGTATAACCTAAGTGTTGGGCGAAAAGCATATCTCTTTACAATAGACGGACAGATAGGACTTTTAGATACAGTTATGCAGACAAGAGATGCTGCAATGATAGAAAAAGAAAGTCTTCTGACAATAAGGGCAGAGAAACCTTCTGAGATAATTCTAATCGATCTGCCAGAAAAATATTCCGTCAACAGCTAATCCTTCCCTTTTTGTATGAAACTATATTTCAGATTTTGAATTTGCTGCATTTGACTTCCATTTGTTGACCCATTTTCCCAGTATATCCAAGATGTATTCAAGCTCCTTTGCCTGTTTGGTCAGGCGATATTCCACTCTCACTGGTACTTCGGCATATACTTTTTTTGATACTAGATTTGATTTTTCCAGTTCTTTTAACCTGTCTGATAAAACAGTATTACTTATTCCCGGCAATGCTTTTTTGAGATCATTGAATCGAATCGGCTCCTTTGTGCTCATGTTTTTCAAGATTACAAGAGCCCATGTTTTTCCCAACATGTGCCATATGTCAGAGACTTCGCACTGAACAGATTCCATTGTTTTAGTCATATCTGGCTCTTGTTTCAAGTCATACTAGGTAGCAAATGCTTACCTATAAAGCGATTTTTAACAGATTATAAGATGTGTTTTTAGGCTTTCTTAAGAGAGGCTAGAGAGCCTTGAACTGGTCACTCCACTTGTAGTAAGCGCGGATCATTTCCATGCTGACACTTGGCTTTCGTCTTGCAATTATCTCCTTAAAGTCAGACATTGTGATAGGACGCGGCTGTGGTTTATCTTCTCCTACCACCGGTTCCTGAAATGCTGTAGAACGGAACAGATCGTTTACGACCATCAGTTGTGCAGATTGACATATGTCTTTGATATCACTTGCGCTGTATCCGTCTGCAAGCTTTGCAAGATCAGATGATTTTATCTTGTCCTCCTTTTGAAGTGGTGCAGTGTAAAGATCAAACAGGTTGACTCTTGCTTCTAGTGTAGGCAGTGACACGTAAACGCGTTTTGTGAACCTTCTAAGAAATGGCCAGTCAAGACTCCAAGGTTTGTTTGTGGCACCTATGACGTAGAGCTTAAGGTCTTTTCCTTTGCCGTTGATACCATCCATTTCGGTTAGGAACTGATTCTTGACACGAATTTCTCCGCCTATCTCACTATTACGATTCCCAAGCAACGAGTCAACCTCATCAATAAACAAGATCACTGGCAGTCCCTCTTTTTCTGCCATCCCTCTTGCCATCGAGAATAACTTTGATACATTCTTTTCTGCCTCGCCAAGCCACTTACTCATCATAGATGCTGCGTCTACATTGATGAAGTACCCTTCAATCTCGCTTGCAGTTGCTGCAGCAAGTATGGTCTTTCCACACCCAGGTGGTCCATAGAGCAGTATTCCCCTCGGCCACCCAAGCGGAAAGAGGTCTGGTCGTTTAGCAGGATAAACAATAGACTCGCGAAGTGCATCTTTTGCATCATCAAGGCCTACCACCTCTGTCCAGCTGACGTTTGGTTTCTCTTTCATTATCAATGAATCAAGATCATTTTTTGCAAGAGATTGCTTCTGTTCTTCCGGACTTGCTTTGGTATCCACGACTGGTTCTATATCGACATTGGTCATTTGAAGCGCCTTGATACGGTTTTGATATGCAGCAACACGTTCCTGATACACCCTATTGAGTTTGTTTTCAGGATAGAGATGGATTAACTTGACAAGTGAGTCTATTGCTCTTTGGTAGCTAGAAATTGCCATGCCGCGAGCACCCTGTGAATCAAGCTTTATTGCCTCAGCGGCAAATTTGCTTGCACTATTTTCTAATTCTTGCGGTGCTAGGCTCATTATCTCACTAACTAGATCTCCACTGCGGTTTTCCTTAGGTAATCACCGGTGTGAACTGGTCTAGTAGGATTTGTTAAATTAATTGAACCGGGTGCTTGCGTAACAGGCATGATATCCTGACTGTCAGCCTTTTGAGATTGTGATGCTGCATGTGATAGCCCAAAGTCATCCATTTTTGTTTGCATTCCCCTTCCAAGGGTCAGGGTTTGGGTCACGTCTTCGTGTAATGTCTGTATCTGTTTTAGTGCAACCTCTGCGGATATTACAAGGTCTTCTAGTTCGTCTCGTAGTACGTTTACCGAGTTTGCTGCGTGCATTATTATGCCAACAAACTCTTCAAGAAAAGACTTGATGTCCTTCTTGTCCTGATACTTGGTAAGAAGATACTCAGATGCCAGAATCACTTGCCGCAGATCCTTTAATTCTTCAACTGAGAGCGTCTCAATGAATCTATCATCGTTACCATTGTCTTTTTGCGCGATTTTTTGCTCTATCTTAGATGATAACGTCTTGATTCTGAAAAGAGGGCGAGACAGATCAGGTTCGGTATCATTGTCTCCCTTTGAGAAATTCAACATGGCAAGACCTTACAGGAAATCTAGATTAGGAAACTGCTTGCATATTTTAGAGTCAGCAATCAATTTAGCTTCATCAAGTAGTCTTTCGGATTCTTTGTTAGCAACTTCAAAATCAAGAGTGGAACTTGATATATGGGCTGCATCTATTATAACGCCACTTATGAGTAGTGATAGTTCACCAAGCTGAAAATCAAGCATAGGCATCAAGGAAAGCATCCTTGATCTGACTACTCGAACTATTGATATTGTAGGGGACATCATAGTTGGCACGTTACCTAGCCCGATAATAGAGTCAAGGCTACGCCTCACCTGCCTTAGTGACTCGATTGCATATGAGATTTCAAGTTCATGTGTTACTTCTTTTTCAAGCACCTTAAGTGATTCAGTGACGCCACCTGATTGTCTGTAAAGTGTTAGATTGGACCTGTTCAGGTCAAGTCTCTTTTGTATTAGGATCTCTAGTGTTTGGTCCACAATCTTGGTTGCATAGTCAAGCCTAGGTTTTATAGTGCTTGCACGCACAACTTGATTTTTTGTCTGGTCTTCTATCATCCATTTTGACAGTGTTGTCATTTTCAGATACAGAATTGAATCTGAATATATCAAAATCCATGTTACAGCAACCTGTGTAACCACAGTAACATATAACCAAGATACAGCTTAGTATTTTTTCTAGCCTTTGTTCAATGAATTTGGCTATTGAGCTTACCTTGCCGGTAAATGATTTCACCATGATGGTCAAGGGGCAGGATTTAGCAGTAAGCTTGGAAGAGTTTGGACTAAGCAAGTATGAGGCACAGGCCTATGTCACCTTAATTACAAAAGGTACGATTTCTGCAAGTGAGCTTGCATATTATTCTGACCTGCCAAGAACCAAAGTATACCCTACACTGCTCAAGCTTGAGAAAAAAAAAATTGCAATCATATCAAAAAGTAAGCCCATAATGTGTACTGCCATTGCTCCAGAGGATGCATTTGATGAGATAATACAAGAGCAGATCAATAGGGTAAATGCAATGAACAGTCTTACTACAAAGCTAAAACGGCTCAGTGAGGATAGCAAAAAGGCAAGAGGCTCAGAAGAAAAGAGATATTTCCATCTTGCGCAAAACTATGTCTTCAAGCAACTCCAGTCAATGATAGACGGTTCAAAGACGTCTATCCATGCAGTAGTTGATTCGTGGGGGCTAGGCCTGTTTTCCCAGTGCAAGGAAGAGATACTTGCTGCACTGAGAAGAAATATTGATGTCAAGATAATAATTCCGTCAAGCTTGGTAGGCACGGAGATCTTTCATGACCTGCCAGCAGGTATGAAGCTCAAGACAGCTGAGACATCTCAAAATGTCATTACCTTTGACGATTCGGAAATACTCATGATAAACAGCAGCAACGGGAAAGGTGCCATATTTCTGTCCACCGATGTACTTGGAACAAACCAGGTCAGGTCATTTGACCAGACATGGAAAAGTGGAATCAAGGTAAACAATTTGTCAGACATGACAAAATCTGATGCTCAGGAGACTCTCAAGGTAATACAACTGATAAGTGAGAATGGACTAGGATTTGTCCTAAACTCTATGTTAAACTCAAGATCCAAAGGAATTGACATCTTGACTTTCTTGGAAAGAAATGGGCTTGACTTACAATCAAAGACTCTTGATGATATAATCTCACTTGTTGGTTCAACACTAGACATCACATGCTCTGGCCAGCTAAGATATGAATCGCAAGGAAACCATTTTGTTATAGAATCCAAGGTAAATAGCGGTCATGCAATTCCGTGGGCATTGCTACTTGAAGGATATCTTAACAAGAAAGGTGTAAAGACCAAGATGATTTACAATGATCACCAGCATACAGGCGAGAAGATACACATCAAAGTAGATCCCAAGATAGCTCTGGGCTAGATTTCAATAACAACTAGATCAAGCTTCTAGAATCTTCTTTGACAGTGTTTAAAACTACATGAGTGTTTGTTCTGCTCACAGATGGTAATCCCAAGAGATATCTTGCAAACTTGCCAAGCTCGTCAGTATCCCTAAATCTTCCTATGATGATCACATCAGGCGAACCTGTAGTCTCGTAGACACCATATATGTTTGGAAGTTTTGAGAGCTTTTTTCCCATCTCTTCTAATTTTCCCCCTGATGATATTATTTCAATCAAGGCAACAATCTGAGAGCCCATCTTACTGTGGTCAACTAATATGGAATAGCCCTTGATTATTCCGTTTGATTCCATCTCTTTTATGCGCTTGAGAACGGTACCAGGTGCAATCTCTAGCTTGTCTGCCAGCTGGCGATACGAGCGTTTGGAGTTTTTCAATAACTCTTCAAGTATGTTTTTGTCCAGATCGTCAACTATCATGTAGTAATGCACATTTGTGCAATAATTAAGCATTTATTTGTTCATTCATATTAAAAATTTGATATATCTCTATATTTACGAACAACGTATATGAGATAATGTCAACATATGATTCGCCTGAAAAAACCCACGAAAGAAAACGCCATGATGGATATCTGCCAATAGCAGTAGCCATAATGCTGGCTTGCTGTTTTGGATGCATATTTGGAATCAATGCAGAAGCTGGTGGATATGGCGGTGGAAACAATCCCATGTCTTTCTACGAGTCGGCAGGTTTGATGTCTGCGGGGGTTTTGGTAGGCTACATAGCGTTTGTCTTCAGGGCAACATAGAAGAACTAGGGAAAGAAACACTTTCCCTTTCCAAATTTTGGATTATTAGATATAGTATGAGGTGACACTTGCCAAAAACACAATAAATATTGATATTTGAAAAATTGCGGTTAGCATTAGTTTTGCCAACCTAGGATTTACAGAAGTTAATTTCTAATAATTGTCAACACATAGTTATTAAGAATCAGATCTTATGCTAAATTGATCATGATGATTTAACATATACAAATCCTATTTCCCATGGATATGTTTTATCATAATACGGATAGATTCCAGAATGAGCAAATTGATATGTAAATGTCTGGCCAGGAGATAAGGTATTGCTATTAAACAGAGCTGTTGTTGAATCGGAGCCAGGAGATCCATAAATTACATCATGTGACACAATGTCATTATTTTTCCAAGTTACCGTAGTTCCAGGTGTAATATAGAGCATAGATGGATTAAAACAAGTACTTGTTTCTGCACAGCTGGTAAGTGTTGCAGCACCTGATGTTATTACTACATTAGGAGAAACATTGGACAACGGTATACCAGACATGGAACCAGAATTGGTAGGAGATGACTGCATACCAGACATGGAACCAGAATTGGTAGGAGATGAGTTGGCAACAGCACTTGTTACAATTACTTTTCCAGTCATCCACGGATGGACTTGACAGAAGTAGTTATACGTACCAGGATCTTTGAATGTAAAGTTGAAACTCTTTCCAGGTGAAATCAAGCTACTGTCAAATATAGTTCCAGTCTGATTATCAGATGGATTGCCACTTGTTACC
This sequence comes from Nitrosopumilaceae archaeon, assembly GCA_030038445.1. Classification (GTDB taxonomy): domain Archaea; phylum Thermoproteota; class Nitrososphaeria; order Nitrososphaerales; family Nitrosopumilaceae; genus Nitrosotalea. The sequence continues at coordinate 14,338 of JASHOW010000023.1, read as the reverse complement.
GTATGACTGACTTTATCACCATTGTGCCATGTTACAGTAGTACCAGCTGTCACAGTCATGGTTGACGGATTGAAGCAATTATTTGATTGCGCACAATTTGGGCCAGAGCCTGCTCCTGCAGAAATTGTTACAGAAGACGCGGTGGGCGAGGTTGTAGATGGATCGTTTCCCATACTCATGCCATACGATAGATGAGTAAATAACAAACTTGTAATCATAATGCTCAACAACGCAATAACTTTTTTTTGCAAATCAGATATTGTTGTGTCAAGTTTACAAATAAATCTTGCACATGTTGTTTGACAAGTGAACCATAAAATTTTTATTTATTTTTCTTATCCAACATTCGTTTTTCCACATCCAAAAAAAAAAAACATTTTACAAAAAATAATTACTTAACTAGAATGATGACACAATAGTAAATACAACAAAAAGTGTTACACGTAAAGGAAGACATCATACTGTGGTAACCCAAGAAAACCTCTTGGGTTACCGCTTTTTAATCTCACGAATTAATTTTATGATCTCAAATTTGTAATTGACAATAATGTATTTAGAATAACAGTTGAGGGTGTTTCCATTATAAGACCATTCCCTTTATTGCATCAATTACAGAATATGTTTAGCTGACTGCGTATCATATCAAAAAAGTTTTTGAATATCAAATATACCTAAATTTACTTGATTATAATATTTCAGACATGACATTAGAGGAACATCAGAAGATGCTAAATGCTTTGGCAAATGCCTTGGAGGCTCAAGGAATAAAGATAACACATATTGACATATCAGGAACGCCGCAGTATTTTGATGAAAAATACAGAGACCTTCCAAAACCTAACGAGCGGGATGGACAGACGCCAGACTTGGAGGGCATGAAAGGCGCACTGAGGCATCTCGGTGAGGTAAAAATAAACATCAAGGATGATCCCAATATAGATGCACAGCTAAAGGCTTTCACAAACAGAGAGATGAACGGCAAAGATATCCCCCTTCATATTGTGGTGCCAAAAGAGATCAGAAAGCAAATGGAGGGAAAGCTGTACAAAAGAGGGTTATACGACAAATACAAAAAGGGTTCAATTAAGATATGGGCGTAATGCATCTCAGCAAAACAGTTTTTGACAGAAATGGCATTTTTGCATACATCTAGAAAACTTTGGTACCGTCGTACCTTTATAAAATCAGTAAAATAATCACCATTTGTCATGCAGATTTCAAACGAGTTTAATCCAAAGAAGATAGAAGAAGAAGTAAAGCAACAAACAGCAGACATCGATTTAGAAAAATTAATTTTTGATTCTCCAAATAAAACAAAAAAAATTGCCTTCATAGAGGGCCCTCCCACGATGAATGGTATACCGCATGCAGGTCACCTTCGCGGACGAATAATGAAGGATTTGTGGTACAGGTACATGACCCTGCGTGGTTACAAGATTATCTTTAATGCAGGATGGGATACACAAGGTCTGCCAGTTGAGCTTCAAGCTGAAAAGGAGCTTGGTATTACAGGAAGCAAATCACAAGTTATCGAATCAGCGGGGATTGAAAAGATTGTTTTAGAATGTAAAAAAATCGTGCATAGATTCAATGAAAAGTGGGTTGAGTCTGACAGACTGCTTGGAATGGCGTTTAATCAAAAAAATGCTTACTGGACATACAAGGACGAATATATCGAGCGAGAGTGGCAGTACCTAAAGAAAGCCTATGAAAACGGAATTCTTTCAGAGGCCTACAAGGTTGTGGCATACTGCCCAAGCTGTCAGACATCTCTAAGCCATGCGGAGGTAAACCAAGGATATGAAACCGTTCAAGATCCGTCGCTTTACTACAAGGTAAGGTTACGCGATGAGGATCTGAATCTTATTGTCTGGACCACCATGCCATTTACACTTGTCACAGATACAATGGTTGGAGTAAATCCAGATGAGACGTATGTCCACATAAAGGTAGAAGATGAGATATGGCTTGTAGGAAAGAGCCGTCTAGAAGAGTTTGCAAAAGAGGCAAGAGTTGAAAAGTACACTGTTGTCAAGGAAGTAAAGGGCTCTACCCTAGAAGGGAAAAAATACATCCACCCTCTCTTAGATGAGATACCAGGACTCAAGGAACATGCGATCCTTAGTAATTTCCACATAGTGGTCTCGGAAGAATTTGTCGACATTCAGACAGGAAGTGGACTTGTTCACCTTTCGCCTGCAAATGGCGAGGAAGACTTTGAAATTGCGACAAAAAGAAAGATACCAATATTCAACCCTATAGATGATGAGGCCAAGTTTACAAATGACGCTGGAATTTTTTCAGGCCTTTTTGTAAGGGATGCAGACGACAAGATAGTTAGTGCAGTCAAGGAAAAGAACTCCCTTGTAAGAATTGCAAAGATAAAACACCAGTATCCATTATGTTGGAGATCGCAACATAAATTGCTCTGGCTTGCAAGACGTGGTTTTTTTTATTTTCTAGACAGACTAGGAGATAAGGCTGTAAAAGCAGCTGAGAGTGTAGAATATTTTTTCGAACCCCCAAGAAACAGGTTCGTAGAGATAATCAAGGATAGGCATCCATGGTGTATATCCAGAGAGCGCATCTGGGGTTGCCCCTTGCCACTTTGGAAGTGTAAAAACTGCGGCGACCAAAAGTGGTTTTTTACAAGAGCCGAAATAATAAAATCAGCAAAGGATCTTCCTGACGGCCCGAGCTTTGAGCTGCACAGGCCATGGATAGACAGGATTACCATAATGTGCGACAAGTGCCATTTCAAAATGGAAAGAGAGCAGTTTGTTCTTGACACATGGCACAACAGTGGAGCTGCGCCATATGCATCTCTTACTGATACAGAGTATACCCAATACATCCCTGCAGTATTTCTTACTGAAGGTATAGACCAGACAAGGGGATGGGCATATACATTATTGATTGAAAATGTCATATTCAATGATGCACCGGTGTCTCCATTCAAGTCATTTCTATCTCAGGGACATGTGCTTGACAAAAACGGTAACAAGATGAGCAAGAGCCAAGGCAACGTGATCGACGCAGTTGAGTTGCTAAACAAATACTCTGTCGATTTGATTCGGTTGTATTTTATGTGGAAGTCAAGCCCAATAGAGCCGCTTAATTTTAGTACAGATGAGCTTGTCTCAAGACCATATCAGATTCTCAGTACACTGTATCATTTACACATATACCTCAAGCAAAATAGCGAATATGATAAGTTTGACAAGACTTTTACCATACAATGGGCAAAAAGCAAGAATCTCCTAAAAGAACCAGAAATCTGGATACTATCAAAACTTCAAAGTCTGATTTTATCAGTGACAGAATCTCAAGATAGGTGTAGATTCCACGAAGCGGCAAGAGCAATAGATGATTTTGTTATAAATTCGGTAAGCCAGGTATACATCCCTATCACTAGAGAAGAATTGTGGACAGAAGATGAGTCTGTAAGGGAGAGAAGACTTGCAATCTATGCAACACTACATGAGATCCTAAAAACACTTGATGTCTTGATTCATCCAATCTGTCCATTTACAACCCAGTACCTGTTCACGGTCATGTTTTCTGAAAAGAATAGTATATTGTTGGGGGAATTTCCCTCGTATCAAGGATCACTTGTAAATCCAACAATAGAAGCGTCATTTGATCTTATGAAAGAGGCAATATCTGTTTCTGCAGCAGCAAGGATGAAGGGAAAATTAAAACGCAGATGGCCTCTAAACGAGGCGATCATTTGCGTAGAACCGTCTCAAAAGCAAAAACTAGAATCTCTATCAGATCTGTTAAGCTCTCAGCTCAATGTAGAAAGATATCAAATAATAGAGATCCCAAAATCTGACAGTCTTGAGCTTTTATCAAATCTCATGAAATCCAAGTTGCCCGTCTTTCCAAAAGTTGAACTGGAAAGAAAAAAGATAGGACCCAAGGCAAAACAGGACATGGGAAGACTCGTGACCAAGTTTTCAGAAAGCGATCCCGGCGCAATAGTTGATGGACTTCTAAAAAATGGTACATATACCTTTGATCTTGGTACCAGCAAGATAGAACTGGACAAGGATGACTTTTTGATAGACTTTACAGAACAGGAAGGCTACGCAATGGCAAAGCATGACTCACTCATAGTTTTTATCAGTACTACACGAAACCGTGAGATGATGGCACGCGGATTAGTCAGAGATATTGCAAGACGGCTACAAGTACTACGAAAGGAACGCGGATACAATCCAACGGATGTACTTGATTCTGCATACATACTAGGTCTTGATGACGAATTGCTTGCAATGGTTAAAGAAAAGCAGTCCGAGCTTGCCTTTCTTGTCAGGACAAAAAGAGTCGAGTTTTCGGACAAGGCTAGAACCTACAAAGATGAGGATCTTGATGGTCAAAAGATCCAAATCTCCATAGAATAGGACTTTAGCTATTCAATTAAATAATTAAGCTGAGATTAGTTCTTATGCCTAAACAGATAACCCTTGATGGCTGGATACTATCTCATTTTCAGATATTACTAAAACGCGGATCCACTCATGTGGCAAGAACAAAGATCCCAATCGTATTATACAGAAATACAATGGAGGAGGAGGGAGAATCATACCAAGAAACAGTTTGTACACTAACTGAGGACCATGTAATAGTCCAAGTGCTAACCTCCGGAGGTGGTATACCGCCAAGCTTCCAGCAGCAGCTTGTCTTTACCATAGAAGAATTCCCTGGATGGATGGTAAAGAAAAGCAAGGAACTTTTGCTTTCTTGTGTGGATTTGTTAGAAAGCCAGTTTGGCTAGAGATATCAAAACAAAGCGGGCCCGCCTTGGGGAAAGAGCCCCAAGAACGTCCTGCTTCGGTAAGAATCTACAACTTACAATAATCATAACAACATACCTATTGAAAAGATTGTGTTCGTTCATTGTGAAACTCTGCACTTTTCTGCGATTGCAAATGATTACCAGGGATTGTTTTATCCCAATGAGCTACCAAGGTCCTTTATCAAGGTCAATGTCTTGCCTATTATATAGTCCTGATCTGCATCAGGCTCTGTACTCATCAATACAAGGTTTGCAGACATGAAGTGAAAAGTAATCATCTTGACTTTTGGGTACTGCGTAATAGAGAATATCGGTTCACCTAGCTTCTCTGCCATGTACCTACGCATGGATGCTCTTACTACCTCACTCTTTATAGAGACCATATTTTCATCGTCGGTAAGGTAGCTTTTCACGCCTTTTTGTAATTTATGTTGTATACGTTCATCAAGATAGATACCCACATAACGAATTTTTTTATCTATTAAGAGCACCAGATCGCAAAAATCTTCTAGATTCATTTATCGACCCCTCGTTTTATCGTGCTTGTTTTATAAGAAGGTAGTTGAGTCCATACGTACAGGTTTTCTCTAATAGAAGCGCCCTGTAAAAAGTTTGAAGAATCAGAAAATACAATTATACTAGTAGTTGCATCTCATCTTGAGAGGCGCCTACAGGGAATATAACTGAAAATGTTTTGGAGTGTGACCGAATGTTCTGTAGAACACCCTCTTGCCATGGCCATTTACTCCAAAACATTTCTAACATCAAAAAGCATGTTTTTAACTCTCCTTATCACAAAATTCTAATCTTATGATACATATTAAAAGTCATAACTGCACCAGATGTCAACAAACCATATAATAGTTCCAACATGTTAACAAGATCAAAAACATCGTAGAAAATAGACAACAGTTAACTAGTACAATTTTATTTCAAATTTTTCATGGCATGTATGGTAGTGTCGTAACATAGTGATTATAAAGACCAAAAACAAGCCAACGCTTAACATCTGATTCTCGTAATCCCAAAAGGTGAGCCGAAGGCTCGCTTAATCCTTACCATAAGTCATTTTGTGGTCTCCGACCCTGATCAATACAATTGTGTGTATGTCATAATCAATCTTGAAAATTATTCTATCATCATGCCCTAATTCGTATGCGTATACTTTCATAGATGGTTTGTAGACTCCTAATGATTCTGGTCTTTCAGAATCTCCTAGTTGCATTAACGCTTCTTTAACTCGATCTTGTCTGGCAGAACCTAATAATTTGAACTGCTTTTTGAACTTGCTTTTTCTGTCAAATTCCCAAGATTGCTGCATGATTTATTTTTCAAAAGATATTATAAAAGAACTAATTCGATTGCTTTTGAAGTTTATCTATGTGTGGCAAATGTTGTTTTTCAAAATTGATATTTAAAGAACTATTTTCAGTCCGATTTTCGGACTCGATTTCTTTTTCTCATAGTTCCTTCGTAAAATCTGAACTAGCTTCATCGCCTCCTTGAGGCAACGGATTCAAATTCTAATCTGTTTCTAAATCTTTTATGAGTTCTTTAGCATTTTTGAAGTGTTTGGGCTTTTCTTTACTAGACGAATATTCTTTGATGTCTGCTATTTCCTGTGGAGTGAGGTCGTCTAGTTTCTTGTGCTTTACTGCTCGTTGCATGTTATCTTCACTATGTTATAGTATAGTAGAATAATTAAAACTATGTGTAGTTATGTTTAACCATCGAAGGCACTCCGCCTCAATTCACCCCGTCCCTACTGGACACCCCTCTTGAGACTTCGCTTTTTGTCTATGGACGGTACGATTTTCCTCCCTGTTGTTTTTCATCTCGTTCGCTTCAGGCGACTGCCGTTGGCAGCCTCTTGCCCTTCGGGCTCGCCTTGCTCACTCGCCATCAGGGGACCCGCTTTGCTCCGCACTCCTTCAACTTCGTTGATAGTCGTTTGGCAGGTGGGTTTTCAAATTAATGGTATCTTGGGAGCAGGAATGTGAATTAAAGGTTGAAGCGTTTGATCTAGGGCTGTGTATAGTCTGGATTCAGCGTTTATAAAGACCATGAAAATGAAATTGTTGCATGCGTTTGCTTGAATATCAAGCCAAATCATTGTTTGCAGATTATGGAATTCCAATCCCACAAGGACTTACATCGACTACAATAGAACAGGGAAGAAAAGATGCTGCACAACTTGGCTTTCCTTTTGTCATCAAAGCCCAGATGGCAGTAGGTGGCAGAGGAAAAGCAGGGGCAATCCAAAAATGTCACAATGCAGATGAGTTGGAGCTAAAGTATCCTGAGATCATGCAAAAGATAGTCAAGGGAGAAAAAACAAGGGCAATCCTGCTTGAGAAGATGGCAGATATCAAAAAAGAGCTTTATCTTTCACTGTTTTTGAATCGAAGTAAAAGGTGTTACACTATAATAGCTTCTGCAGAGGGAGGAGTAGAGATAGAGTCGGTCAAAAACCAGATCATACGCGAGGTGGGGCTAGGAGATGTTGATGCAAAAACAGCAGAGCAAGTTGGCAACGAGATGGGCCTAAAGGACAAGGCGCTGGGACAGTTTGTAACTATTCTTCAAAAATTATCCAAGATCACAATAGAAAAGGAAGCAGAGTTGGCAGAGATAAACCCACTTGCAATCCTAAAAGATGACACGGTTATTGCCTTGGATGGCAAGGTGATAATTGATGACAACTCCATGTTTAGGCATGATGAGCTGCGCAAATTCCAAGAAGTCTCCGAGCTTGAGGAAAGGGCAGAAAAGAGCGGATTTTCCTTAGTTGAACTTGATGGAAACATTGCCGTGGTAGGCAATGGTGCAGGCTTGGTCATGTCTACGCTTGATATGCTCTCTGATAATGGAGGCAAGCCAGCGTGTTTTCTTGATGTAGGTGGTGGAGCAACAACCGATACAGTATATGAGGCACTTACTCTTATCAGCAAGATGAAAAAAGTCAGAGGTATACTTGTCAATCTTTATGGAGGAATAGTCAAAACTACAACTGTTGCCACTGCATTTATCAAAGCATATGACAACAAGTTAATCGACGTTCCGGTATTTGCAAGAATGTCTGGTGCCGAGGCAGACAAATCAAAAGAGATGTTAAAGGGTTCAAGAACAAAGATGTTTGACACTATTGAAGAAGCAATAAATGCTGCAGTAATCGAGGTAAACAAAAATGGCTGATCTGTTTGATTTACTGATAGGCAAAGAAGGAGACAAGGACTATAAGAAAAAACCAGTGATTGTTCAAGGGATTACAGGAAAGTTTGGCTCGTTACACACGCAACAAATGCTTGCGTATGGTACAAACATAGTTGCAGGCGTTACACCTGGAAAGGGAGGACAGAAGTTTGATGGCGTTCCAATTTATGAAAACATGCAAGAGGCGGTAAATGCAACTGGTGCAAAAATTTCAATTATCTTTGTTCCGGCAAAGTTCTTCCTTGCAGCAGCAGTTGAAGCCCTAGAAGCAGGCATTAAGCTTTTGATTGCAATTCCAGAACACGTACCTGTAAAGGATGCGTTAACAATAGTAGAGCTGTCAAAAAAGAAGGATGCAATTGTCGTGGGCCCAAACACACCAGGAGTGATAATACCCGGGATCATCAAGATCGGGATCATGCCAGCGTCTCCCTTCAAGCCAGGAAGAATTGCTGTGCTTTCACGAAGTGGCACTCTGATGTACGAGGTTTCGCACAATCTTTCGCTTGCAAACTTTGGCCAAAGCATATGCTTTGGAATAGGTGGAGACCCAATCAATGGGGCGCCCTTGATACAGGCATTTGACACAATCCGAAATGGGGCCAACATAGATGGAGTGGTCGTGGTAGGAGAGATAGGTGGAGATGCAGAAGAGATGCTAGCACAACATATCATAGATACCAAATTTGACAAGCCCGTTGTGGCATACATAGCAGGACGTGCAGCTCCAAAAGAGAAGAGAATGGGCCACGCAGGTGCCATCATTTATGGTACATATGGCTCAGCAGAATCCAAGGTGTCCATGTATGCCAAGGCAAACGTTCCTGTTGCCAAGAGGCCAGCCGAGGTTCCCATGCTTCTTGCAGGCAAGCTAAAGGGTAGAAACAAATAGCAGGTAAATAGGAGAAAAAGAGAAATGCCAATTACAGATCCGCTAAAAAAACAGATTGCGCAAAAGGCAAGGCTTTACTTTAAGGTCTGCTTCTCATGCGGTGCCAAAAATTCAATGGCAGCCACAAGATGCCGCAAATGTCGCAACACTTACCTAAGATTGAAGAACAGAACTCTGGGTATCAAAAAGTAGCTAGTGACTTCCACCACAACCACATTCATCGTTGTCTGATATCATTCTGAATTTATTGTTGGCCTCAAATTTTGATTTTTGATAATGTGCAATATTCATAATCCTGTCAAGTACAGACTGTTGTACTACATTTGCCTGTACAATAAACCAATTTTCTAGTTCTATCACATTGTACGTATCACCGCTTTCAAGTATTTTTTTAAATGTTGACTTGATGAGTTCTTCATCTGATGTCCCAAGTGATTTTGTGTTTGTCACCAAGCTCTGAAGATGTTGCAGCATAGCAAGTGATTCGTTTCGCACAGTTTCTTTTGTCTTTTAGTCTATAATAATTTTGATAAAACAACATCACAAAGATCAAGACAAGGAATTCTTGATATAGTAGGCAAAACAAAACCAGATGAAAAGATATTGTTTGTAATTAACTTTAAGAATTATGAAGAGATTGCAGATTCCAATTCGTTGCATCTGGCAGAAGAAGCTTCAAGAATTGCAAAAAAACACAAGATAAAAATTGTCGTATGCCCTCCACACCACCTAATATCCGAAGTGGCCAAGATTCCAGTCATGGTTTTCTCCCAACATGTAGATTCTGCAAAAATTGGAAGCACCACCGGATTTGTCGTCCCAGAACTATTGAAAAAATCCAACGTACAAGGCTCTCTTATCAACCACAGTGAACATAGGATATCTCCCCATGAGATAGAAGAGATTGTTACAAGACTAAAGTCCTTGAAAATGACATCGGTTGTATGTGTAAAAGATGTGGACGAGGCAAAGAACTACGCAAGATTAGAGCCAGATTACATAGCAATAGAACCTCCCGAGCTCATAGGAAGTGGTAAGGCAGTATCAAAGGAAAGACCTGAGATCATCATAGATTCGGTTAAGGCGATAAAAGATGCAAGGAATTCCACTCGACTTCTTTGTGGAGCAGGTATTGTTTCTGGAGATGATGTTACAAAGGCGCTTGAGCTTGGAGCAGACGGCATCTTGGTTGCAAGTGGCATAGTCAAGGCAAAGAACTGGAAAGAGTCAATAGAAGAGTTTGCACTTGCCTTCACAAAAAGCAGAAAAATTTGATATTACACTATAACAGAACCCTTGTGTGAAGTCTGTCTATTTTTTTAATGAGGGAGACGGCAAGAACAAGAAATTGTTTGGGGGAAAGGGAGCTGGCCTCATGGAGATGACTCGGCTTGGGCTTGCAGTTCCTCCAGGTTTTACCATCACTACCGAAGTTTGCACAAAGTATTACGGCAACAGCAAGAAACTCCCAAAGAACCTAATGGTAGAGGTCCGAAAAAATATACAAAAAATCGAAAGAAGAACAGGCAAAAGGCTGGGTTCAGAGAAAAATCCTCTGCTAGTGTCGGTCAGATCAGGTGCTGCAATGTCCATGCCTGGCATGATGGATACAATTCTAAACTTGGGATTAAATGACAAAACTGTAGCAGGACTTGCCTATTCAAGCAAGAATCCCAGATTTGCATGGGACTCTTACAGGAGATTTGTTCAGTTGTTTGGCAAGGTGGTCTTTGGCATAGATGACAAAAAATTTGACAGTGTTTTACATGATGCAAAAAAAGAGCAAAACGTACAACAGGATTATGAGTTAAATGAAGAGTCGCTACGAAATATAGTGCTAAGATACAAGACAATCTGCCAAGAAGACACAAAAAAACAATTTCCAGAAGATCCATACAGACAGCTTGAGCTTGCAATAGAGGCTGTCTTTAAGAGCTGGATGGGTGAGAGAGCCGTAGTTTACAGGGAAAAATACAAGATTTCAAAAGATGCTGCAAGCGGAACGGCAGTAAATGTAGTGACAATGGTATTTGGCAATATGGGAAATGACAGCGCGACAGGAGTAGTATTTACGCGCGATCCATCCGACGGCTCAAAGAGAATATTTGGCGAATATCTTGTCAACGCGCAGGGAGAAGATGTCGTAGCAGGAATCAGGACACCGCAGCAGATAATCCAGCTGAAAAAAGAGATGCCGTCTACATACAAACAACTGTTACGAACATGTAACAAGCTTGAAAGGCATTTCAAGGAACCCCAAGACATTGAGTTTACCGTTGAGAAGGGAAAATTTTACTTGTTGCAAACACGTTCTGCCAAGATGAATGCAGCTTCGATGATCAGAACATCAGTTTCAATGGTAAAAGAGAAACTGATAACAAAAGAAAGAGCTATTCTTCGCCTTCATCCAGAGGATCTGGATCAAATGCTGCATAAAACCATTGACGTGAATGCTGCAAAAAAAATTAGTCCGATAGCAAAAGGCATACCGGCATCACCAGGCGCAGCATCTGGCATAGCAATTTTTGATGTCAAGACTGCAACAAACATGGGTGAGGGTGGAACCAAAGTCATACTAGTCAGGGAAGAGACCAAGCCGGAAGATGTTCCTGCATTTTTCTCGTCTGCTGGAATTCTTACAAGCAGGGGAGGTAAAACGTCTCATGCTGCAGTTGTAGCAAGAGGCATGGGTAAACCGTGCGTTGTGGGCTGTACTGATATAAAAATAGATTATTCTACAAAACAATTTTTTGCTGATGGCAAGGTCATTAGCGAAGGCCAGATGATAACAGTGGATGGAAGTACCGGTAGCATATACACAGGCGAGATACCAACCATCGAGCCAAAACTTACAGAGGATTTCACAACGGTACTAGATTGGTCTGAACAATTCAAGACACTAGGCATACGGGCAAATGCTGACACACCGGAAGCTGCAAGACTTGCACGCACATATGGTGCCAAGGGCATAGGATTGTGCAGGACAGAAAGGATGTTCAATGCTCGCGATAGACTTGATATCTTTGTAGAGATGATAATGGCAAAAACCATAGAAGAGAGAAAGACAGTCTTGGAAAAGCTGCGCACATTACAAAAACAGGATTTCAAAGAGATTCTTGACATAATGCAGGGATATCATGTTACAATCAGGTTGCTTGATCCTCCACTACATGAATTTCTGCCAAACATCGAGGTGCTCATCAACAAGGTATATGCTCTAGAAAAAGAAGGTGCTTCAGACCAGGTTGTTGCTACCAGAAGATTTCTGGACAGAGCAAAGGAGCTGGCAGAGGTAAACCCAATGATGGGTCATCGTGGAGTACGGGTTGGAATCACATACCCTGAGATCTATGAGATGCAGATAAGGGCAATCTGTGAGGCCACTGCTGAGCTTACAAAAGAAAAGATACCAGTACACCCCCAGATAATGATACCGCAGGTTGGGAGTGCATCAGAACTAAGATACGTCAAGGCAATTTATGATTCCATAAAGTCTGATGTTGAATCAAAATCAAAGACCAAATTGAAGATAACCTTTGGTACCATGATGGAAGTTGTCAGAGCTTGCTTGACAGCAGATGAGATTGCAAAAACAGCAGAGTTCTTTAGCTTTGGAACAAATGATCTTACCCAGGCGGTATTTAGCTTTAGTAGGGAGGATGCAGAAGGCAAGTTCCTTCCAGAGTATTTTGAAAAAGAGATAATCTCAGAAAATCCCTTTCAGTCAGTTGATGTCAATGGGGTTGGAAGCCTGATTCAGATTGCGGTATCAAGGGGCAGAGCCATCAAGCATGATCTTGAAATAGGCGTATGCGGCGAGCATGGGGGAGACCCACGCTCAATCAAGTTTTTCAACATGGCTGGGATAACATATGTGAGTGCGTCTGCACACAGGGTACCAATAGCAGTTTTATCAGCAGCTCAAGCTTCTCTTGAAAAAAGATTGTCCGAATCTCCAAAAAGGAGTAGAAACAAAAGATAGGGTCAAGTTAGATATTTCATGTGTACCACAGAGACGTCAAAAACAACCCTGTACAAATGTGCCTAAAAACATGCTCCTATTATTATCCACATTTTCGCGAAAACTGAAATACTAATGACTGCATTCATTCTACTGGATGTTACCTCGACTTGAATCCATAAAACAAGCAAGATTGAAGATTGGTCTGACACAGCAAAAGTTGGCTTCACTTACAGGGGTTAGTACGTCGATGATAAATCAGATAGAATCAGGCAGATGTCAGCCAAGCTACTCCACTGCAAGAAAGATATTCGAAGTGCTATGGTCACTTGAGAGCCAGTCGGCAATGAAAGCAGGTGATATTTGTAGCAAGGAAGTTGTAAAACTAAAGACGACTGATACGTTACATGACGCAATAAAAAAAATGCAGGACATGTCCATCAGCCAGGTTCCTGTTTTTGATGAAAATGAGGTAGTCGGTCTGGCAACAGAAGACGGTATAGTAAAGCATCTTGTGGATAATGATGAGACGCAGAGAAAAAAAATACGACTCCTAGACATAATGGATCCTCGTCCCCCCATAGTGGATTACGAGACTCCTGTCAAGACATTAGTTTCTTTGATACGATATTCTAAGTGTGTGCTTGTATCAAAGCAAAGTAAGATCGTCGGCATAATCACTGCCTCTGATACACTAAAGATAATAGAATAATTGATCTTTTGATCCTACTTTGGATGTGAGCAGAGCTCTGTCAGTACACCATGTAATGATTTTGGATGAATAAAGGTGATTTTTGTTCCGCGCGAGCCTGGCCTGACATCACCTAAAAATCTCACTCCGCCATCTTTCATTCTTGCCACCTCGTCTTCTATCTTTTCTGTCTCAAGTGCAATATGGTGCAGCCCTTCCCCCCTAGTCTCAAGGAATTTTTTTATTGGGCTGGTGTCTTTTGTTGCCTCCATTAATTCAATCCTCGAATTGTTTAGATGAAGTATTGCTACCCGTACTCCCTCAGTCTCGACTATCTCAAACTCTACTTCTTTTACGCCCAAAGCATTTTGATATTGCTTTACTGCCTCATCTAGATTATTTACTGCTATAGCAACATGGTCTATTCGCACCCTAGAACGACTCCTTTGGTTGGTATATGCCAAAGATTTCTCTAAAGGTATTACTTATTTCTCCAAGCGTTGCATAGCTTCGTACAGATTCTAAAATGTACGGCATGAGGTTTTCCTCTTTTTCAGCAGCACTCTTCATCTTAGAAAGAGCTGCTTCAGCCTTTTTGTTGTCACGAGTGTTACGCAGCTCTTGTAAGTTCTGAATCTGCTTAACCTGAATGCTGTCATCAATCTTCATTATCTCTGGTTTTTCTTCTGCCGAATCAGTAAATTTGTTGACCCCAACGATAACCCGTTCATTGCTATCTATCTCTTTTTTTAGTCTGTACGCGTTTTGTCGTATTTCAGA